>QHXD01000382.1:0-6685 GCA_003223895.1 Acidobacteriota bacterium | reverse complement strand
TGCACCGGTCAGCTGACTGCGTTGAGGTTGTTCTGTCCGACGGCCACTCATGCATATTGGCGGGAGATTTGGCTGAGGCGCGTTGGCGATGCACCTCAAATCAGTGCACAACATTGTTTGAATGCGTCGCCGCAAACCGCAACCCAGCAGGGCAAATGACAAACAATACAAGTATTGGCCGGAACGCCATTTTGAATTCGTTTACCCTTATTGTTTCCCTGGCGGTGGCGTTCTTCCTTTCGCCGTTTCTCGTCCAGCGGCTCGGTAGTGTTGGTTATGGGACCTGGACACTCGTAACCTCCATGATCTCCTATATGGCACTGCTGGACCTGGGCCTGCGGGGAACCGTGACACGCTTTGTTTCCAGATATCACGCGCAAGGAGCACACGAGGAGTCGAGCCGTGCCGTTTCTGCGGTTTTTTGGATACGGCTTTGGACCGGGCTGGTAATTCTGTGGGCCGCGGCCTTCTTGTCCACTCTGGCTCCTTCGCTGTTGCGCATCCCTCCAGAGATGCAGTCTTCCACTCGCTGGGCTTTGATCCTGGTCGGAACAAGTCTGGCGGTGACTCTGACGTTCGGTATTTTTGGCGCTGTTCTCGCGGCCCTGCAAAGATTTGATCTCTTGTGCAGCGTCAGCATCAGCCAGATCGCGCTCCGCACCGCAGGTACGATATGGCTGTTAAGATCCGGGCACGGCATCGTTGCTCTTGCCGTGTGGGAGCTATGCGCAGTCATCCTGGCCAATGCCACTCTCACCGTCCTTGCGATGCGTGTTTATCGGGAGATCCGAGTTATCTTCCGGCGGCCCGACGCGGCAACGCTGCGGAAATTGGGTGGATACAGCTTCTATCTGATTGCGATAAACACCTCTCGCCAGGTCATCAATTACACGGATACTCTGGTCGTCGGCGCCTTGATCTCTGTAACTGCGGTGACCTTCTATACGATCGCAGGCGGCTTGCTGGAGTATGCACGCCAGATGGTTTCTGCACTGGGTCTCAGCTTCCTGCCTATGGCCAGCAGCATGGAAGCTCGCGGACAGAAGGATCAGTTACGTGACCTCTTGCTTAATGGCACCTGCGCAACGCTGTTAGTCGGCTTGCCGATCTATACGGCGCTTTTCTTTCGCGGCGATAATTTCATAGGGCTGTGGATGGGACAGGAATACGCCCAGATTTCAGGAAGCATCTTGCAGATGCTGCTGGTGGGGCAGATCTTCCTTATAGCGCAGTACACGAACTACAACATTTTATGCGCGCTGGAAAAACAGAAGCCGTTGGCCTTGAGGTTGGCGGGGGAGGCGGTCGCGAATCTGATCCTGAGTATTGTGCTGGCACGCAGGATTGGAGTGATGGGCGTTGCCGTGGGCACATTGATACCTGGCGTTATAAACCATGCCCTTTTCGGTTCCCGGTATGTCTGCAAACTCCTTGAAATTCCTGTCTCACAATTCCTGTGGCGCAGTTGGGTCCGATCTGCCGTCGCCGTCATCCCTTTCGGCTTGGCATGTTATCTAAGTGATCTTTTTTGGTTCCCGGTAAACATGCTCCAATTTGTTTTCCAGATTGCTGTTCTCTTACCGGTCCTTGTGCTCGGAGTCGGTGCCAGCCGAACGCTGCGGTCGAGCGTCTAGCCATTCATGTCATCAACCGGCAAACGATATGAAGAAGCCGGCGGTACTAGCCGCTTCGCGGCTCTCGTTATTTTGTTTTGTCATATCTCGCCATTTCCTCTGCTAACTTGTCCATTCCCTTGCCGATGTTCCTGGAGAGATATTCTTCCATGATTGGCACATATTCCTGGGCGCCCGGCCCTTCCAGCAGGACATGTTGAGTCAGACGCGTTCGATTGTCCGGCAATTCTTCAAAGGTCCACGTGAAACGGAGCACGGCTTCGTTCAAGTCCATCTGGACGACGACCCGCGCGGGCGGCTCAACCTCGGTCAACGTGGAATGCCGAGGATCCTGCCCATGCGCTTTTGCGGTGATATGCGTCCCGGTCTGAAAGGGGCCATCGATTTCGAACTGAGTGGATTCGCCCTCGATGCGCCGCCAGTTGTCGATATTGGAATAGAACGCCCAGGCCGTTTGACGATTCACTTCAGCGATAACGGAGTGTTTCAATTCCCAGGTCATGTCCGCACCCTACTCCCCGATATCCTCATTCCATAGCTCCGGTCGTTCTCTGATAAACCGCTCCATCAGATCGCGGCATTCGCGGCTATCGACAACAACGATGTCCACACCTCGCGATCGCACGTAGTCCTCGGGTCCGCGGAAAGTACGATTCTCCCCAACGATGACCCTTGGAATGCCGTACAGCAGGACGGTGCCGCTGCACATATCACAAGGAGACAGCGTCGAGTAGAGAGTCGCGCGACGATAATCGACGGCCTTGAGACGCCCGGCATTCTCGAGGCAATCCATTTCCGCGTGCAGGACCGCGCTTACTTTCTGCACGCGCTGGTTGTGGCCGCGGCCGGCTATCCGGCCGTCAATCACCAGCACTGAGCCGATAGGGATGCCTCCTTCGGCAAGTCCTTTCTTTGCTTCCTCGATTGCCGCTTCCAGGAATTCGTCCATCTCGCCTAGCTTCCGTAGTTGTATAGATTGGGAGGCTCTTTCCCAAGCAGCCGAAGATACGTATAAAGCTGGCCCCGGTGGTGCCAGTGCTCGTCGTATGCAAAAGCAAGGTATTGCGACGCCGGGAAGGGGCCGAACGGTGATTCGACCGGCCTGGCGAGATCCTCTTCCGACATTACTCTGAAAGTGTCTTCGGCGATTTGATGGCACTCCGCAGCGTACTTTCGCGCGTCGTTGACCGTGGCCAATGCTTTGAGTCCTGGAGCTCCGGCTTCACTTTCCGGGCTCGCGCGGTTGGCCGCCTCCATGTCAAACCGGCCCTGCCGGGCAGCCTCCGCCAATATCTTTTCCTGGGTGTAGATGTGAAAGATCAGCTCACGGGGCGAACGCATACCCGGCCGCGGGCGGAAGTCGAGTTCTTCGTTGCTGAGGGTCCCAATCGCCTGGAGCGTCACACCATGCACCATGTTGAAGTAGTCCAGTTGCGCCAAAAGCCTC
The DNA here is from genome assembly GCA_003223895.1 of Acidobacteriota bacterium. GTDB lineage: Bacteria > Acidobacteriota > Terriglobia > 20CM-2-55-15 > 20CM-2-55-15 > 20CM-2-55-15. The sequence continues at coordinate 3,604 of QHXD01000382.1, read as the reverse complement.
TGCTTGTTGTTCATGTATTCGTTATCCTCACGTCTTTGACGGTTCGTCTGCCGACGGCCCGTAGATCGCGGGCACTTTACTGCCCATTGGCCGCAGGTACGCCGCGAGCTGCCCCCGATGATGGATCGCGTCGAAGAGGATGAACCACAGAAATGTACCTACTGGCTGCTCCGAAACGACCTTGCCGTTGACATAGAACTGCGCCGTGCGGTTCCACGCTTCTTCGTCCATTTTCGAAACGCGATCCGTGAGCTCATTCGACCAGCGCTCGAACTTCTCCAACATCTCGTCGATCGAAGGGGGTGGCACGGACTTCCACTCCGCCTTGTTGTCGATAACGACATCGAGACACGACTTCAGCTCGGTCGTTAGCGTCCAGACGAGTTGTTCTGCCGAAGGCGAGCGTTCGGCCGGCTTGTAGTTGAGCTGATCTTTGGAAATGGCTTTGAGCACGCGCATGAAGACGGGGAACTCTGCCTGTCGGCGTTGCAAATAAAATTCGCGAAGTGTCATATGGAGCCTCACTTGGACGTGGGTGGAGCGACACCGAGTCCGACGACGCCGCTTCGTTCGATGGCTGTCCGCAAAAAGCCGGAGCGCCGGATGTCGTCGATGAATTGATTCACGCCTTTCAAGACTTCGGGATTTCCGTTCGGCACGATGATGGTTTGCTCCACGCCATACAAATCATCCGGCAGCAGGCGCAGTCCCGAAGTGCCTCGCATGGCGTCTGTCAACCGCTGCCGGTTTGCGCCGAATGCGTCGAGTTTGCCGGCCAGCAACGTTTGCGTGGCCGCGTCGGGGCTGGATTCCGTGATTTCCACAACGACCGCCTGTTTCAGGTTTCGTGCGAGATACAGCGCGACGGAGTCGCCTTTTGCAGCGCCAATCCTCTGTTTCGGACGATCGATGTCCGCCACAGACCGAATGGGCGAATCTCCACGCACGAGGAATGTCTGCTGCACAAGCATGTAGGCCTGAGAAAACTGCACGGGCCCGGCCCGCTCCGGATTGTAGGCCACAAATCCGATATCCGCCTGGCCATTCCGCACTGCATCAATGACGTTCTGAGGACTCTGGACGCCGGTCAACGTGACCTCAACGCCAAGGCGGCGTCCCAGCTCGCGCGTCAAATCCACGGCGGTTCCGCGAATCATGCCGGTCTGTGGGTCTTTCACGGCCTGAGCAGGATTACTCGAAAGATATGCAGCTCGTAAGGTCCCGGTCGGAGCCACAGCCGGCTGCGCTGTGGCCTCCAAAGCGGGCATTAAGAGTAATGGCAGAACGCATAGCAACAGCAAACGCATCTCTCTCCTCCCGGGGTCAAACAATAGTGATGTGATTCTATTTCTTGTTGCGCATGGCCGTCCACTGTAGCGGCGGTCTATGACTTGATCGACCTGATCGGTTACCGCACCGGGAACTACTGGATCGAGTGGAGCCTCGTGGATCAGAACTCGCGAACCGTGCGAATTGCCCAAGGCAACGCCGTAACGAGCACCCGGTTCTTACTGATCCAACCTTTTCGTTCTGCGTAACAATCTGCTAACCTGTTTCGTACTTATGCGAATTCTTGCAACGTGCATCGTTGTTTTGACCACGAGTTTTCTGGCGCTTGGTGTGCAACGGCCTCAACCGAACCCGGTGGGAAAATGGCAACCTTCCGAGCTGATACGGCCGCAGGAATTGATCGTCAAGGTTCGCGACAGTGGGCCATCGAAGCCGCTGATCATCTTCGTCGGATTCATGCCGCTCTATCGGAATGGTCACATTCCCGGCGCCGTTTTTGGCGGACCGGCATCGAATGCGCAGGGTCTCGCGGCGCTGAAGGCTGCTGTGGAGAAGGTGCCGAAGAACCGCGAAATTGTTATCTATTGCGGGTGTTGTCCGTGGGAAGCGTGCCCCAACGTGCGCCCTGCTATCGAGCTGCTGCACCAACTCGGTTACCAGCAAGTAAAAGGTCTCGTCGTTTCCTCCAACCTCGAAGCGGATTGGACGAGTAAGGGGTATCCACTCGAAAAAGGCGAATAGCTAACGAGAGGACTTCCTTTCCCCAAATCACTGATCACTGATTTGCAGAAAGCCTCTATTGCAAAGCGGCCCGCGTGGTCTGCGTCGGAGTCCCGGTCGTGTACACAGGCTTGCGTGACGAGACGTACGCCGCGATCGCAACCATGTCCTCCTTTGTCAAGTTGGCGACGATGAACTTCATCAACTGCGGCGGCTGGGTGGGCCGGGTGCCCTGTTGTATGTCAAACAATTGCCGGACCATGTAGCTGGGCGAGCGGCCGGCAATGGGCGGCACATCAGCCACGCCCATGAGATCCGGTCCATGGCAGGTGATGCACGGCGTCGTCTTGCCCTGAATAAACTGATTTCCAACGATCTTTGCGCCTCCGGTCGTCACCAGGTCCATGCCCTTCTTGATGCTGCCGAGGGGAACGTAAGCAATGAATCCGGAGCGCGGACTGCGATACGTCTCGGCCAGCTCTTCGTTCTCGGGCAACTCGATGATGCGCCCGGCGATCGGTTCGGTCTTCTCCTTCTCGAGCGGCAGGAAAAGATTGCCCTGAATCCGCGTCTTCGGCACCAGGTCCGTCTCGACCACTCGAATCCATCGCGTCCACCGGATCGATGAAAAGTAGTCCGCGGCGGCATTGAGTTCTTCGTCACTGAGAGCCTTCGCGAGCTCGATCATCGTATTCGTGTTCGGCTTTCTCGGATCGGCCGAATGCCGCCTGCCGCTCCTGAAGTCCTGGAGCTGGCGCATGATGTAGGACTTGGGAAGCCCCGCGGGGCCTGCATTCTCCGGACGTCCATGCCCGTTCGGCAAGTGACACGAGGCGCATCCGCGTGTTTTTTCGCCTAGCGCAGCCGGACCGTGTTGGATGACCTTGGGCATCGGCGGATGGTCCTCAGGAAACCAGTCGATCACGTTCTGACCGTCCCGTACGTCCACAAGCGAATATTGCGCCTTGCTCCCGTTGAGGTGCATCGGCCTCGTCTGCTCGATGGGATCCTGGTTGGCGCGCAGGTTTCTCGAGGGCGGGTTCTGAGGGCTGGCCTTTTCGCCGGGAAGTGGAGGCCGGTCGAAGCCGTATGCCCACAATGGCTGGTTGGTGAAATCGATAGCTGTAACGTCCGCCACACCTTCGCCGGACGGCGCTCCGGTCTCGGCCGGCGACTTCGCGGTCTGGACGGGTTGTGGCGTGATAAGTCGATGGATGTCGTAGTATCTGGTAACGGCGGCTCCCAGCACGAAACACGCGATACCCAGGATGACGCCACTGATATAGCGCTTCACTATCCCTCCTCTTATAGCCGCTGTTGCGAGCGGCACTGAACTCACTCCCGAAATATTCTCAAGGTCTCTGGTTTGCGTTTCCAGCCTATTTTGCCAAATCCCGAAATGAAGGTGAATCGAAACCGTAATGGCGGCCCAATTGAGTTTGTAGGCGCCGGCTTTAGCCGGCGCCTACAGATCCTTCGTCCTCAAAACATATACTTCAGCGCGACTTGTGTCTCGCGCATGTTGGTGCGCGTACTATTGATCCTGCCGAAGGTCGAGGAGGTGATGCTCGTGTCGGGATTACCCCAGTTCGGA
>QHXD01000381.1:6911-8514 GCA_003223895.1 Acidobacteriota bacterium | reverse complement strand
TTAGTATCCAAATCTACCGGCACATCAACGATGTTCAGGACAGTGTTGAAGAGCTCATTAAGGACGCCTGGCCTGGGCTCTATTCCATCATGCAGGTGGATGCAGGTTCGAAGAGCACCTTGAGCCTGATGAACCGTGTAGTGCTTGATCCCGACCCACGTCACAACCGCGACGACATTGCCGAGATACAATCGGACTGGGCGAGCATCGACAAACATCTGAAGGACTACGAGCAGACCGTCAGCAACGATCAGGATCGGCGGCTGTTCAACAGCATCGTAAATGCCAGAACGCAGCCCGACGCAGCGTTCCGCGCGGTCCTGGACAGTGCCGGGACGGCTCCGAAGGAGCAGCAGTTCAAACTGTTTCACGAGCGCGCAGAGCCGGCGTTTGCGGCGCTCCTCAAGGCTACCGGCGAAGCGGTAGAGCTGAACAAACAATACGGTGATGCGGACAACAGGAAGATCCTGGACGAAGTCGCCGGCCAGCGCCGTGACGTTGTCCTGAGTCTTGCCATTCCCTTCATTTTCGCCGCTGTGACGGCATACTTTCTGGTGCGCACCGTGAATCGGCCGCTGACCGAGGCCGTTTCGGCCATGAAAGGTTCGGGAACTCAGATTAACAGTTCTGCCGTGGAGATTGCCGCAACCTCACAGCAGCAACTGGCAACAGCCAACGAAGTCGCCGCTACTACCACTGAGGTAGTCGCCACTTCGAAACAGATTTCGGCGACTTTGCGTGAACTGATGCAGACCGTCAAGTCTGTCACAGAGGTCGCCGAGCAAACGGCGACCCTTGCCGGCAACGGCCAAACCGGGCTCGCCCGCATGAAGAACACGATTCAGCAGATAATGGACGCTTCCGCCTCCATTACCGAAAGGCTGGCCGTGCTGAGCGAGAAGGCCGGGAACATCGGGGCCGTGGTAACGACCATAAGCAAGGTGGCAGATCAGACAAACCTGCTTTCATTAAATGCGGCCATCGAAGCGGAGAAGGCCGGCGAGTACGGCCGGGGTTTCGTCGTTGTCGCCACTGAGATTCGGCGTCTCGCGGATCAATCCGCCCTTGCCACTGGAGACATCGAACAGATTGTGAAGGAAATGCAATCCGCCGTTTCAGCCGGCGTGATGGGAATGGATAAGTTCTCGGAGGAAGTGCGCCGAGGGGTGGGCGTCGTCCAGCAGGTTAGCGATGAACTGTCTCAGATCATCCAGCAGGTGCAGACACTGACACCAAGCTTCGAAGCCGTCAACGAGGGCATGCAGTCCCAGGCCATCGGAGCGCAGCAGATCACGGAGTCACTTGTTCAATTGGGAGAGGCGTCGCGACAGACTGTTGAATCGCTTCGTCAGTCCAATCTGGCGATCGAGCAGTTGAACATCGCTTCCAGAACACTTCAGGATGGCGTGACCAAATTCAGCCTGGTGACCGCGTGAGCAGCCTGTTCCTCCTCTTTCGAATCGGCGACAAGCGCTTCGCGATGAGTACCACTCCAGTCGTGGAAATCCTGCCTGCGCTTGTCTGGACTTCCCTTCCCCAGTCTCCCAGGGGCGTGGCAGGCGTATTCGGATATCGAGGCCAGCATGTGCCGGTGATCGATATC
>QHXD01000381.1:0-6903 GCA_003223895.1 Acidobacteriota bacterium | reverse complement strand
TCCGTCATCGTCAATCCGAGAGGCTGCTGGGACTGCTTGCCGAGCACGTTACGGAGACGTTCCGCGCGTCTGAGGACGACCTTCTCAACTCGGGGATCACGTTGGCTTCGGCTCCGTATCTGGGGCGTGTCATTCAGCGCCCCGAAGGGATCGTTCAGCATCTCGATGTTGATCTATTGCTGCAAACGGAATTTGGGGAAGGGGTATTGGCACTCAAGAGCGATGTTCATCGTTGAGATCGAAGAACTGCTTCGGAACGCGATGGGATTGGACGCCGCCTCTCTGGGCCGTGAGACCGTTCGACAGGCGGTCAGGATCCGACTGGAACAGTGTGGTTTCCAGGACGGCATTGACTATCTGGAACACGTTCGTCAATCCCCTGAAGAACTACAGTTGCTCATCGAAGCCGTGGTGGTGCCGGAAACATGGTTCTTCCGGCATATCGAAGCATTTCAGGCTTTTGCGGACTGGGTGCAAACCGAATGGATGTCCGCTCAGCGGGCACGCATGCTGCGCATACTCAGTGTCCCGTGTTCAACTGGAGAAGAGCCTTATTCCATTGCAATGGTTCTGCTGGACTCGGGATTTCCGGCAGCGCAGTTTCGGCTGGACGCTATCGATATCAGTCGTACTTCACTGGCTCACGCCAGCCATGCCGTCTATCGTGACAACTCGTTCCGCTCCACAGACTTCACGTTTCGCGACCGTTACTTTTCTCGCGAAGGGGGAGCGTTTCGCCTGGCAGCGCCGGTACGCAAACTGGTTCATTTCAGGCAGGGGAATCTTCTGGCGCCGGACTTCAATATCGGAGGGGATGCCTACGATGTCATCTTCTGCCGCAATGTTCTAATCTACTTCGACGCTGAAAAGCAAAAAGAAACCGTTTCGGTCCTGGGCCGGCTGCTGGACCCGGCCGGGGTTTTCTTCGTCGGCCCGGCAGAGGGCTGCCTCATGATCGATGCCGGTTTCGCACCGATGAAGCAGCGGATGTCGTTTGGCTTCCTGAAACGCAGTTCCCCGCCCGCGTCGGCCGCACCGCATAAGGCTGAGGCACCGAAACGTAAGCATCGAGTAATTCCGGTATCCCAGCCGGTGCCCAGGCCGATGACGAAGCCGTCGAGTACGGCGGGCTCGACACGCGGCAACATTGCCACCGTTCCGGATCTTGCAAAAGCCCGTGAGCTTGCCGATGCGGGACAGTTGTCTGATGCGCACGATGTCTGTGAGTCGCTTCTGCGCACGTTCGGCAATTCCGCGGAAGTGTATGCCCTGCTCGGTATCGTTCAAGATGCAATGGGCCGTATTCATGAGGCCGAAGAGAGCTACAGACGAGCGATCTACCTTGATCCGGGCCACCATCAGGCATTAGCTCACCTCGCCGTCATCGCGGACCGGAAACATGACACTGCGACTGCCAGACGTTTACGCGAGCGCGCCAGGAGAGCGGAAAAGCGACAGATCTTTACAGTCCAAGCGAAGGAAAACGACCGATGGTAGACGCTCACACTACAAACACCGAGTCTGAAGGCGCTGTTACGCGCCTTCTTGAACGAGAGCCGCCGGAAGGCTATCGCGCCGAGTGGACCCGTCACGTTGCGGAGCAGAAGACTGTGAATACGGCTGAATTGCGCAGTTGTATGGTCTTCCGTATCGGTACGTCGTTTCTTGCTGTCCCGACAAATGTGGTGGAAGTGGTCGCCGAAGATTCCGCGTTTCACACGATCCCGCAGCGCCGGAGCGGGATTGCGCTCACCCTGACAAATGTGCGCGGTGAACTGCTCCTGTGCGTGTCGCTGGACGCACTGCTCGGTATCGGAATATCGGCAGAAGTGAACCCGTCGAACGGCCGAAAAGTTCACAGGCGTCTGATCGGTCGGTGTCGAGCATTACCGCGCCGACCAGATAAACGACCTGCCAGCCACTCTGACCGGTTCTACATGCAACTACACACGCGGCTTGCTGACGATTCGCAACCGTACGATTGCATTCCTCGACGAAGACTTGCTCTTCGCCGCATTGAGCAAGAACCTTCTATGAACGAGGACCTTGCCAATCTTTCTTTAGTCGAGTTGTTCCGCCTGGAAGTGGAGCGTAACCGCGCATCTCTCAGCGACGGCCTCATCGCGCTCGAACGCGGCACCCGTTCCCCGCAGCTCCTTGAAAGCCTGATGCGAAGCGCACATTCGATCAAGGGTGCTGCCCGGATTGTGAATCGAACCCCGGCCGTCGAAGTTGCGCATGCCATGGAGGACTGCTTCGTAGCGGTACAGAAGGGCAGACTCGCTCTGACCAGTGAACAGATAGACAAGCTGCTGGAAGGAGTGGATCTGCTCCATGAAATTGCATTGGATACCACAATATGCTGTCCGGTTGGCTTTCGGCCGATAAAGTAATGTCGAGCACCCCGTTCCATTCGATACCCGAGCCCGAGGCGGCCGAAGCGCAACATACTATTCCGGCCGCCGGCGCCCCTTCCAAAATCGAGGTCCAGAATGCCGGTTCGGCGCGCAGTCTGAGAGTCACTGCAGACAATCTCAATCGACTTCTCGCCCTGGCGGGTGAATCCAAGGTTGCTTCCACCTGGCTCGACGAATTCGCCCAGGACCTGATGCGCTTGAAGCACCACGGCCGGAAAGTCGGCCAGTCGGTAACTGCAATGCGCCAAACCCTGGACTCCAGGAGCCAGGTGATCAGGACAAGCCAGGTTGCAGAGCTCGAGCAGCGCACGCTGGAACTGAACAAGATCATTCAGGAGCAGCTGGAGGAGCTGGATCTTTTCGATCGGCGGTTTCTCAATTTGTCCGCGCGTCTCTATGACGAAGTGCTGGATACGCGAATGCGGCCTTTTGCCGATGGCATTCGGGAATTTCCGCGCATGGTGCGTGACCTCGCACGCTCGCTGCACAAGGAAGTGAACCTGGAACTCGCTGGGGAGACCACTCAGGCCGACCGCGAGGTTCTGGAGAAGCTGGAAGCGCCGCTCACTCATCTCCTGCGGAACGCCGTCGATCATGGCGTCGAACTGCCCGAGGAACGGCGCAAGAGCGGCAAGCCTCCGGCAGGCACCGTGCGCCTTGAAGCACGTCACAATGCAGGCATGCTTATGGTCACCGTGTCCGACGACGGTCCGGGGATCGACGCTGAGACCATTCGTCAAACCATTGTCGAGAAGAAACTGACAACTGCGGAAATCGCGGCAAAGATGACCGAAGCCGAGTTGCTCGAATTCCTCTTTCTACCCGGTTTCACGCTGAGATCGCACGTGACCGAAATCTCCGGGCGTGGTGTCGGATTAGACCTGGTCCAGTCGATGGTCAAAGACGTCGGAGGACGGGTCCGCATTTCATCGCATGTCGGACGAGGTACCAGCTTTCACCTCGAACTGCCGCTGACTCTGTCGGTAATTCGGACACTGCTGGTAGACATTGCCGGTGAAGGGTATGCATTTCCTCTCACCCGATTGACCTCAGTTCTGAAGATGTCCAGGGAAAAGATTCGAGCCGTTCAAGGACGCCAGTACGTCGATCTCGACGGTGAAACCATCGGCCTTGTACCGGCACGCCAGGTTTTCGATCTCGATTCTGAGGTCTCCGATTCTGAAGCTCTATCGATTGTCGTCCTCGGTGACCGAACGCACCGCCACGGCCTGGTCGTTGACGGCTTCATCAGCGAGAGAGAACTCGTCGTGTTACCTCTCGATCAAAGGCTGGGAAAACTGCGGAACATCAGCGCCGCGGCGTTGCTACCCGATCGAACGCCGGTTCTCATCGTCGATGTCGATGACATCTTGCGCTCAATCGAGAATATCGTGTCCGCCGGACAGCTATCGAACATGCGGGAGTCGTCGACTGTCTCCGGAAAGAACAATCGCAAGCGCGTTCTGGTGGTCGACGATTCGCTGACCGTGAGGGAACTGGAGCGGAAATTACTGGATCATCGCGGCTACTCGGTTGACGTAGCGATCGACGGCATGGACGGCTGGAACGCTGTCCGGACCGGGAACTACGACCTGGTGATTGCGGATGTCGACATGCCCCGTATGGACGGCATCGAATTGGTAAGCCTCATCAAGAAGGACGCTCGTCTTTCCACGACACCCGTGATGATCGTCTCCTACAAGGACCGCGAGGAGGATCGGCAGCGCGGACTGCAGGCGGGCGCCAGCTATTACCTCACGAAATCCAGTTTCCACGATGAAACCCTGCTCGAGGCTGTGGCTGATCTGATTGGAGAATCGGAAGCGTGAAGATCGGAATTGTGAATGACCTGGAACTGGCAGTGGAAGCGCTCCGGCGGGCTGTCCTGAGCTCGAATCGGCACAGCGTGGCGTGGATTGCAACCAATGGCGAAGAAGCGATTCGCCTTGCAAAGGAAGATCCAGCCGACGTCATCCTGATGGATCTGGTCATGCCGCGGGTTGATGGCGTCGAAGCTACGAGACGCATTATGAAGGAGTCGCCGTGCCCAATCCTTGTGGTCACAGCGACCGTCCATGGCCATGCGGAGAAGGTGTTTCAGGCGCTCAGCAACGGAGCCATCGATGCGGTTCCCACTCCAATACTGACCCATGGAAATCAACTCGCCGCAGGCGACCAGCTCCTGGCCAAACTCGACGAACTTGGCGAAATGCAAGCGGACCGCCGAAGCGTAACAACGCCACACATTACACCACCGTACTCCTCGGACTCTCCTCGGTGGCTGGTCGCGATAGGCGCATCCGCGGGCGGGCCGGCGGCTCTGGGCCGAGTACTATCGGACCTGCCACCGGAACCTTCGGCCGCGTTCGTCATCGTGCAGCATGTGGACGCGCATTTCGCGCCGACGATGGCATGCTGGCTGAACGAACGATCCGGAGTGCCAGTTCGTCTGGCTTCCGAAGGATCGGTACTGGTGAACGGTCTTGTTCTGTTTTCCGGTGGCGATCGTCACCTGGTGTTCCGTTCTCCAAATACGCTGGGCTATAGCGCCGAACCCCGTCACTTGTCTTATCGCCCTTCTGTCGACGTGTTTTTTCAAAGCATTCTGAAATACTGGAAAGGGCAGATCATCGGAGTCCTGCTTACTGGAATGGGCCGAGACGGTGCGGCCGGCTTGAAAGCATTGCGAACGGCCGGAGCAATGACCATCGCCCAGGACGAATCGACCAGTATGGTCTATGGAATGCCAAAAGCCGCTGTTGAGCTTGACGCGGCCGTTTCGATACTTCCGCTTGAAGAGATAGGTGCTGCAATCCACTCGAGTTTGGCAAGGGGCGGTGTGAAGTTTTCAGGAACAGAAAGGTAGAGCACATCATGAAACTCCACAAAGCGCCCGATAGCGATACAGGGGACCGAGCTCCGGAATATTCCGCGATGGTGTTGCTCATCGACGACCAGGCAATCGTCGGTCACGCCGTGAGAGCTCTGCTGTTGGACGAACTGGACATCGATATGCACTATTGCGCCGATCCGAGCCTCGCACTGGAGTTGGCAGAAAGAGTTCGCCCGACGGTCATCCTGCAGGACCTGGTAATGCCCACGATCGAAGGACTCCACCTCGTTCGTCTGCTGCGCAACAATCCCGCGACTGCGACCACGCCAATCATTGTGCTTTCCAGTAAGGAAGATCCGGTAACCAAGCGAGACGCCTTCGTGGCGGGAGCCAACGATTACCTGGTCAAGCTGCCCGACAAACTCGAACTGGTTGCTCGAATTCGGTATCACTCCAGAGCGTATTTGAACCAGATCCAGCGAGACGAAGCTTATCGTGCACTGCGGGAGAGCCAGCAGAAACTACTCGAGAGCAATACAAAGCTTCATGAAGCGAACCAACACCTCGAGGCGGCCACGCGAGTCAAATCCGAGTTCCTCGCCAACATGAGCCACGAGATCCGAACACCGCTGGCGGGCGTGATTGGAATGACAACATTGCTGGGAGATACCCCGTTAAACAACGAACAGTTGAGCTATGTCGAGACCATTCGTAACAGCGGGAGCGCATTGCTGGAGCTGATCAACGACGTTCTCGATTTCTCCAAAATTGAGGCGGGAAAACTCGAATTCGAGGAACAGCCGTTCGAATTGGCGACCTGTGTTGAAGAAACGCTTGAACTGTTGGCGATGAAGGCGAGCGAGAAGAATCTGGCGTTGGGTTACATAATCGAACCGTCCGTTCCCGCGAAACTGCTCGGCGACGTCGCCCGCATAAGGCAGATCCTGGTCAATCTGATCGGCAATGCAGTAAAGTTCACGGCCCGAGGCGAGATTTCCGTTCGCATCTTCCGGCCAAACGACGACCAGACAATTCAGGTTTCGATTCGGGACACCGGTATCGGTATTCCTCGCGATCTGCAGGACAGGCTGTTCCAGTCGTTCAGCCAGATCCAGCAATCCTCAACGGGTTCCTTTGGCGGCACCGGTTTGGGGCTCGCGATCAGCAAACTACTAACCGAGAAAATGGGCGGCTGGATCTGGGTTGAGAGCGAAGCCGATCGCGGCAGCACGTTCCATTTCACAATGAACCTGAAGCCGCAGAGCAATCCCTCCGGCGATCAGACGCCATCAGTTCCGGATTTCGCGGGTAAGCAAGTCCTGATACTGGAAGACCAACCTATTCATCGTGAAATCCTGGTAAGGCGTATCCAGGCGCTGGGAATGTCACCATCACAAGCCGGCACCGCCGAAGAAGCTCTTCAGGTGATTCAGCAGAGGCCGGCATTTGACGCCGTGATCCTGAACTCACGCCTGCGTGACATCGGTCCGATGGAACTGGCAAAGCGAATTCGAGCGACGCCGGCGGGCGCGTTCGTGCGGCTCATTCTCATGTCACCTCAGCACAAACGGCTACACGCACAGGCACGCCAGGCCGGAATCAATTCGTTCTTAAATGAGCCAGTACGCGAGGCGCAGTTACGGGAAGCTTTTA
>QHXD01000380.1:5913-6475 GCA_003223895.1 Acidobacteriota bacterium | reverse complement strand
ACGGCATCAAGCGTAAGCCTGCATGGATGGCTTCCCTGGCCGGCCTGGGAGTAACCTTGCTTCTCGCCGGGGTGGTTTACCGGATGCCGTTTGGCATGCTGTTCTCGTCCATATTCTATGGCGCGGCGTTTGGGCTCTTTCCGATTGGATGGGTCGTGTTCTCCGCCATTCTGCTCTACCGTGTGACGGTGGAGAGCGGAAGATTCGGTATGCTGAAAGACTCCGTCGGTCACCTGACCGACGACGGACGCCTTCAGATGATGCTCGTGGCATTTGCTTTTGGCGCTTTCATCGAAGGCTGCGCCGGATTCGGAACACCCGTGGCAGTAGCCGCCACGATGCTCATTGGCCTGGGATTTTCGCCATTCATGTCTGCAGCCGTTTGTCTGCTGGCCAATACGGCCCCTGTGGCTTTTGGCTCCATCGCGGTGCCGATCACTACTCTGGCCGTTACGACCGGCCTTCCTATAGAGCGCTTAAGCGCCGGCGTTGGCCGTATCTGTGCTCCGATCTCGTTATTTATTCCTGCTTATATGATTGCCGTCATGTGCGGGTGGACTGG
>QHXD01000380.1:0-5881 GCA_003223895.1 Acidobacteriota bacterium | reverse complement strand
CAGTGTGTGGGGCAGCGTTTGCCGCGACGCAATTCTTTGTCTCGAATTTCATCGGCCCGCAGCTCACCGACATCCTGGCATCCATGGCAGCGATTGGCGCACTGATCGTTCTTTTCCGGTTCTGGAAACCGCGCGACAAATTCGATTTCGGGCATTTGCCGCCGAGCAAGGTCGTTCACAGCAAGCGCGAACTCGTACTCGCCTGGGCGCCTTACATTCTTCTCGTCATTATGGTCCTGCTGTGGGGGTACCCACCGATCCAGAGGCAATTGAACTCCGTCAACATCCCCATTCAGTGGCCCGGATTGCATAACCTCGTCCAGCGGGTGCCGCCTGTTGTCGAGAAGGCTTCCGGGTATGCCGCCGTATTCAACTTCAACTGGCTTTCAGCAGCTGGAACCTCGTGCCTGAGTGCCGCCATCCTGGCTTCGTTTGTGGTCGGCTTGAGCCCGGCAAAGTTCGCGAAAGCCTTCAAAGACACGTGCAGACAACTGGTGCTGGCGGAACTCACACTCGCGGCCGTTAACGTTAGGTCTCGCTTTCGCCGCCACCGGAGTCTTATTCCCGATGTTCAGCGCTGTGCTGGGCTCGCTGGGTGTTTTTCTGACTGGAAGCGACACATCGGCGAATGCCCTCTTTGGCACTCTTCAGGAAGTAACAGCCAACAGGCTCGGCATGAATGCCGTGCTCATGGCCTCTGGAAATTCGGCTGGTGGAGTGATGGGGAAAATGATCAGCCTGACCTCCATCGCCGTGGCTGCGGCCGCTACATCAATGAAGCGCGAAGATGAAGGCAGGCTGTTTGGATTCACGCTGAAGCACAGCGTTTTTTTGACGCTCATGATCGGGCTGGTCGTTATGTTCTACGCATACGTCGCGCCCTCGTTGGCGCCGTAACGAAGTCAGGCGGCCCGGTCTTCTATCGAAGAGATTTCGTCGGCGCCTTCCGATTTGAAAACGCGCAGCGCCGTATCGAGCCGCGCCGGGTCCTCCGAATGGACCGCAATCAGGATAGCGCCCTTTTCGAGCCTGTCTCGTAACCGCGGACCTTCGTTTTCGGGAATTCCGATATTCGTCACGGCGCCGGTGCCACCCGCAAGCCCTCCGACGACGCCTCCCGCAACAGCGCCACCGATACCTGCCAGAATAGGCCCAGCCACGGCTAAGGGTCCGAGAATGGGAAGCGCAATCACAGTGGTTGCGATCGCGCTCAGCGCGCCGCCCACCAGGGCTCCCTTCTCAGCCCCGCGAATCGCGTCCTCTCTCATCGAAATATCTCGGGTGTCTTTGTTCTTCTTCATGACCACCGAGACTTCGTGATGTGTAAAACCCAGGTTCCGCAGATGAGTGAGTATGGCGTCCGCTTGCGGTTCCGATGAAGCCAGGCAATAGACTGTTTTATTCATAAACCCTCCGAAAAATGGCCCCGGGGGAATCCCGGTTTCCGAAATCCCCCGACACCTTTCTTAGGTCCCCGTCTTCCTGTCGTCCCCAACGTACTCTGCCGGTTCGGCATCGAACTCCTCTTTGCAGTCCTTGCTACAGAAGAAGTAGGCCACTCCAAGATACGTTGATTTGTCCTTGGTGGAGCGCTCGTCGACTTCCATTCCACAGACCGGGTCGATAGCCATAAACAAACTCCTTACGAAATTTGGGATTGAACACACTTACAGGTGCAATCAGCGGGCCGTGGGGGAAATGTGTCAAATATTTGATGTGGCGGGGGTTGCGTGAGGGTTGCAACCCCATGTGCCACATAGGAATAGGGAAAAATTCCTACTTCGCGCCGCTCTTTCGCTGCAATTCGTCCTCAATCACCTGAGCGATACTCGTGTAAGGCTGGTTGCCCGAAAGCAAACGGCCATTGATGAATATGGCCGGTGTACCGGACACGCCGGCACGCGAACCTTCCAGAATGTCCTTCTTGATGGTCTCGGCATGCTTGCCCGAATCCAAACACGTATTGAAAGCCGGCGCGTCGAGTTTCAGTTCGACCGCTCTGCGCTTCAGCGAGTCCACGGTCAGATCCTGCTGGTTGCCGAACAAAGAGTCGTGGAAATCCCAGAAACGCTTCTGCTCATCTGCGCACAATGAAGCTTCAGCAGCCTTCTGGGCGTGCGGATGAAGGCTGGTCAGCGGATACTGCCGGTAAACGACGCGTATCTTGTCCGCGTATTTTTTCTCGATTTCCTTTAACGTCGGAAACAACCCGCCACAGTACGGACACTCAAAGTCGGAAAACTCAACGATAGTGATCGGAGCGCTCGCCGGCCCAAGCGTTGGAAAGCCCGCGGTCGGAATTTCGGTGCGCAGCGGTTCGAGATAGGACGTTACGCCATAGTCCTTCTTCAACCTGGTGATCAATGCTGCAAACGCGGCATCCCTTCGCTGGTCCATCAGGTATGGGCCGATCTGTGGGATCGCCTGCTCGCGGCTTACGGGAATGCGCGCCTTGTTCTCCTCGTAAAATTTTTCGATTTCCTCAGTCGTTGGGGCTTTGACATTCCCCTCTACTTCCTGTTGAACGAGCGCTTCCTTGGAGATCTTTCGCTTCGCCGCTTCCGCATCGAGTACCTTCTCCTCGATGAGAGCATTGAACGCTTTCTCCAGAGCGTCCTGCTTCTCGCGCCTGTAGTTCGCTTCGTTCTGCAAGCGCTTGAGTTCAACGTTGTCCAGATCCTTTGCGGCTGCCTTGCTCACTTCATCTTCGGTGATGGCCTGACCATTAACGACACCGAGCCTCTTGGAGCCCGATTGGGCAGCGGCGGCTATGCTCAGCGCCAACAATGCAAAAACGATCCATGCAGTATGTCTCACGCGGTAACTCCTTCCGGAAGGAGGATTCCTTTATCGAGATGTCGGGTGACAGTGGCGTGATGCGCCGCACGGGGATCGTGCGTCACCATGACCACGGTCTTCTTGAATTCTCTATTAAGTCTCTCCAGAATAGCCAGCACTTCGTCTGCTGATTGCGCATCAAGGTCGCCCGTGGGCTCATCGGCAAGGATCAAGGCGGGATCGGTCACGATCGCACGGGCAATCGCTACGCGCTGTTCCTGTCCACCGGAAAGCTGGCGGGGATAGTGCGTCATCCGGTCATTCAATCCCACCAGCGAAAGCGCTGTCTCGACGTGCTCGCGGCGTTCGGCCTTCGAAAGCTTCGTCAATAGCAGTGGTAACTCAACGTTCTCAAACGCCGTCAGAACGGGAATCAGGTTGAACGTTTGAAACACGAAGCCAATAGTGTGATTCCGCCAGACAGCGAGCTGGCTCTCGTTCATCTGCGAAATGTCCGTGCCGCCCACAATGATCTGGCCTCTGGAAGGCCGGTCAATTCCTGCGACGAGGTTCAACAGTGTCGACTTGCCCGAACCGGACGGTCCCATCAAACAGAGGAACTCGCCGGCATCTATATTCAGGCTGGTTTCACCGAGGGCGACGATCTCGGCCGCCTCTTTCTTGAATATCTTCGTTACGTTTTTGATTTCGACTGCACTCATTGTTCTCCCTACTCCCCTCCTAAGTTAGGAGGGGTGCCGTTCGCGCGTTTTTTAGCGAACGGCGGGGTGGTTCCTTAGGAGAACCACCCCGTCTGCGCCCGCTTCGGTGGCTTCGCGGCATTTTTTGATGGCGCAGCCACCCCTCCTAACTTAGGAGGGGAGTTTTGCCTACTTCACTTCCACCCGGTCGCCGGCTTTGAGCTGGTTGAGCAGCTCGCCTACGATGATTGCTTCGTTTCCCACGAGACCAGCGGAGACGAACACATCCGTTCCCACTTCCTTCGCAACCGTAATCGGCTTGACCTGAACCTTTCCGTCCGCGACGACGAAAACGGCCTTGCCGGACTCGCGATCCAGAACGGCTCGCTTCGGTACGACGTACAGCTTGCTTTCTTCGGCCTTCGGACTCTGGACGGTCTTTTCGTTCTCGAGGAAAGTGACGCGAGCATTCATTTCAGGCCGGATATATTCGTCGGGCTCTGTAAATTTGACCTTCACCTGGACAGTGGCTTTCTGCCGATTCGCTTCCGGCGCGATCTCGTCCACACGGCAGTTGTAGACGCGGTCCGGATACGCGTCGGTGACGACCGTGCAGGGTTGACGGGGACCGATGCGATTGAAGTCGTTCTGATTGATGTCCAGTTCCACCTGGATATCGTTCAGGTCCGCCAGCGTGACGACGAACGACTTTGCGCCGCGATCGCCGACGAAGGATGTGGTGACCATCTCGCCCTGTTCGACGTTCCTTTCGAGGATGGTGCCGTCGCTGGGAACGCGAATCTCCGTTGCGTCGAGTATCGTCCTGGCATAGTCCATGGCGGCCTTGTCGCGCCCGGCTTCGGAGCGGGCGTTGTCGATCTGTTCCTTACGTGGCCCCTGCCGGATCAGCTCAAACGTCTTGGTTAAAGCGGCCAGGTTGGCGCGCGAACTGTCATAACGGCCCTTCGCTTCATCGAGGAGTTGCGCCGCGGCCACGCCTTCTTTGGCCAGGCCTTCGATCCGCTTGTACTGGGCTTCGTCGGTTCGCAATTGTGCTTGTGCGCGATCGACATCGGCCTTTGCGCGATCGATCTCTTCGGGCCGGGAGCCGCGCTCCAGTTCCGCGAGCCGTGCCTGAGCGGCTTCATAAGAGGACCGCGCCTGCTCGAATTGTGCGCGGTACTCGCGATCCTCCAGGCGAACCACGACCTGATCGCGCCGAACGCGGTTGCCTTTCTCCACACCGATCCAGGCCACCCGGCCTGTAATCTTCGATCCGACCTGTATCTTGTGATGTGCAACGACATAGCCAGTCGCGACGAGAACCGCGGACTGGGACGAGGCTTCGGAACGAGGCCGGATGGTTTGCACGACCGGCGCCGCGCCGGGGTTGCGAAGAGTAACGAAAGCGAACAAGGCGCCGGCGAGGAGAATGAGGACGATGATGAAGAGTGCCGGCTTATTTCTCGCGACAGGTTATCCATGAATTGCCATTAAACGCGGGCTAAAGCCCGCGACTACATTGGGAACGGGGACAACATTGGGAACGGGGACAACATTGGGAACGGGGACGACATTGTCCCAAAATGTAGTCGCGGGCTTTAGCCCGCGTTCATACCTCTTCAGCCCTCTGTTCTCAAGGCCCGCACGATCGTGAGCTTCGCCGCGAGTCTCGCTGGAAGCAATCCCCCCAGGGTGCCCATGATCGCGGCAAAAACGATTCCTTCCAACATGAGTTGAGGCGTCACTCTGAAATCGAACGCAACCTCCGAAAAAGTATTGAAGTTGCTGGTGCCGCTCGAAACTCCATTCATTGGCAACGCCATAAGGCAGCCCACCACCCCGCCGAGGAGCGCCAGAAGCAGAGACTCGAACATGAAAGAAAGCATGATATTCCGTCTCTTGAATCCCAGCACCCTCAGCGTGGCAATCTCGCGGGTGCGATATGCCGTGGCTGCATACATCGTATTCATGACGGCAAAGGACGATCCGACCGCCATGATCGCGGCAATCAGGTAGCCGAGCACCTTGATCGGCGCCGCACTGCCGGCTTGTGTCTCGAAATATTCCTTCTGACCGAAGACATCGAGTTGAATTCTGCGGTCGCCTGCGAGTTTCTCGCGGATGGCGGACATTGCGGCGCCGTCGGCGCATTGCACGAGCAGTGAGCTGTAAATCGGCCGCTCGAACTCGCCGGAGATCTCGTTGTAGTCCGCCCAGATTTCGGAGTCGTAAGCCGTACGTGCGGCATCGAGAATGCCCACGACACTCCAGGTGGACCTGCCGATCTTGATGCTATCACCAACTTTCGCGCCTCTGAATCGGCGGGAGATGGAACGGCTGACAATGACCTCGCGCAGGCCCGGACGAAACATGCGGCCCTCGACAATTTTCAGGCGTGG
>QHXD01000379.1:469-4778 GCA_003223895.1 Acidobacteriota bacterium | reverse complement strand
AAGGAGACGAGCCCGCCGCTCGAGTCAAGAACTACATCACGCCGAGCGGCCTGCAGCGCCTCAAAGACGAGCACCGGTTTCTACTCACCAGGGAACGACCGGCCGTGACCAAGGTGGTGGCGTGGGCCGCGAGCAACGGCGATCGCAGTGAGAACGCCGATTATCAGTACGGGAAGCGGCGGCTGCGCCAGATCGATGGGCGGATTCGCTTTCTCAGGAAGCGAATCGATGCCGCGGAAGTGGTGGACCCGGAGAGTCCGCGAGCGGGGCAGGCGGCGACGCGGGCATTCTTCGGAGCGACCGTGCGCTATTCCAATGCCGCAGGAACGGAGCGAGTGGTGAGCATCGTCGGCGCCGACGAGGTCGATCTCGTCCGCGACCACATCAGTTGGGTGTCGCCCCTGGCACGCGCGTTGATGAAGGCCGCAGCGGGCGACCGCGTGGTTCTGCACGCGCCGGGCGGCACAGAATACCTGATCGTCCTGGAGGTGTGTTACGAGCGCATTCCCGTGGAACCGTTCCGTGAACCACCTGGAGCCGAGGCCTCGGCAAAGGCGCTCCCCGCCGACGCCGATCGACCTGACGAAGGTTGAGCGATGCGGCACCTGAAAATTCCAAGCCACGCCGTTGCTGGCGTAAGTTGCGGACGTTGCTGCCGCCGGAGTCGCCGAAGTCCTTCGCGGATCTTTTCGCGCGATCAGCCGCAACATGCCTGATATAAACCGTAGACGTGCTGGACGGACTGGTCTCCGCAGGGGATTATTCCCCGAAAACGCCGAAGGGTAGAGCCGCGCGCCCGATTCCTAAATGCTGGGCGACTAGTCGTTACCCAATCCTTTGCTTGGGACATGCTTCCTCCTCTTGGTTAGTTGTTATCGGTACGGGCGTGTCTGGTGAGCCCATATGGTGTAAATCGCCCGAGAATCGAAAACGGATGATCGAAAATCTGGACCCGATGTTAGAAGCGGACGTGCCTTCAACAAAACCAACAGCTTAGGTAGGAACAAATATTGTTTAGGCGATCGAGGTCAGGATGCGTCGCATCATGATCATGATCTGACTTTCACCGTCGTGATGCCGCACATCATAATCATGATGCGACTTTCACGGTCACGATGCCGCACATCACGACCATGATCCGATTTTTACGGTCGCGATGCCGCACATCACGATCATGATCTGATTTTCACGGTCACGATGCCGCACATCATGATCATGATCTGACTTTCACGGTCGCGATGCCGCACATCACGATCATGATCTGATTTTCACGGTCACGATGCCCCACAACACGATCATGATTCGGCTTTCACGGTCGCGATGCCGCGCATCATGATCATGATCTGACTTTCACGATCACGATGCCCCACATCAGTCGATGGCTTCCGCCGAACGCGCTTGGCTTTGCCGGGCCAGATCGGGCGTTTTGTATTCCCTATAGATCTCTTCTTCGGACGATAGCTCGCGAGTAACGCCGTAGCGATTACCGATTCTGGGATGATTACTCGCCGCTTGTCGACTCTCGGCTGTAACGGGAATAAAAGAGCGCTTGCCCTCTTCATGCGTACGGCAGGCGGATCGGATCTGTTTCCTCACCTGAGGTGTAGGGGAGGGTCGCCTCGATCGCGGCGAGTTCTTATCAAGGGGTTCGACCCGAAGCCGGGCGTCTCGATAGCTACGCTCGCAAGCGACTGAATCGCAATGACGCGAACATCCGAATTCCTGCTCTTCAATGACGGAATTCACTAGCCAGAGTCTGGGTCTTGGACCGACAATTTGTGCCGGAGGCACCATGAAAAGGCGTTTCGTTGTCGCGGTAGTTTTGGGATTGATGGTTTTGACCGTTTCGATGCTGGCGGCCGTGCAACAGAATCCGGCGCCGGCCGCGTTCGTTACTTTTAATAAGGATGTTCTTCCGATCCTGCAAAAGAACTGTCAGGGATGCCATCGACCCGGCGAGGTGGCTCCGATGTCGTTCCTCACTTATAAGGACGCGCGGCCATGGGCGAAAGCGATGAAGGCTGCTGTCGTCAATCGACAAATGCCGCCCTGGTTTGCCGAGCCGGCCTATGGCCATTTTGCCAATGACCGAACGCTGAGCGATTCCGAAATCAAGACGCTTGTTGCATGGGCTGATGCCGGCGCCGTTGAAGGAGATGCGAAGGACAAGCCCGCACCAATCAGTTTTCACGACGGATGGAACATCAAGCCGGACATGATCATTGAAATGCCTAAGGACTATGAGATTCCGGCGACAGGGACAGTGAATTACCAGAACATTCTGGTCAAAGTGAACTTCCCGGAGGACGTCTGGGTTGTCGCTGCCGAGATGCGTCCGGGCAACCCGCAGGTCTTGCACCACGGAAGAGTTTTCGTCCGGCCGCCATCATCGAATTTCATGAAGGACGCGGTGCCCGGCGAGGCATACGAGACCACCAGCGTGGGCGCGCAGGGAACGGAACCGCCGGAGACCCTCGGAAAGTTTAATCCTGGTCTTGGCTCTCAGGATTTCAGCCTCTTCGAATCCGCGAAATTCGTTCCTAAAGGATCGGATCTGGTTTTCAACCTGCACTACACCTCCATTGGAAAACCGGCGAAAGACAGATCCAGGGTTGGACTCGTACTCTCCAGGAATCCTCCGAAGCTTCGTTACTTCATGCATAACGGGCCTACGGCAGCCAACCTTGCGATCCCGCCGCACGCTGGGAACGCCGAGATTGTCTCGGAAATGACGACCAACACGGACATCAAGCTGGTTTACCTGCAACCGCACATGCATCTTCGTGGAAAGGATTACGAGCTGCGCGTGATTTATCCTTCCGGAAAGTCCGAAACGGTTTTCAAAGCGAAGTGGGATTTCAACTGGCAGCTGGGCTATGACTTTGCCCAGCCGCTTCCCTTACCGAAGGGAACCCGCATCGTCGGAATCGCGCATTACGACAACTCCGCGAACAACAAGTTCAATCCGGATCCGGAAAAGCTGGTCGTGTGGGGCGACCAGAACTGGGAGGAGATGCAGAACTGTTTTGTGGGTGTCCTGGTCGATCCCAAAATCAACCCGAATCAAGTATTCAAGCCGTCGGGGCCGAGCCTGTTGCCTCGCGGGCAGTCGGGGCCCACTCTTGCTTCGCTTGAGAACTGAAAATTTGAACGCGGGCTAAAGCCCGCGACTACATTGGGGCAAGCGTGATCCCAAAATGTAGTCGCGGGCTTTAGCCCGCGTTCAATTTTCAGTTCTCATCCAACTCAAATCCTACGACGAGGGCGGCGGGAGTATTCCGATCGCCCTCTTCAGGTTGTCGTAGGGCACAGCGCGAGTACTGTGCGCAGGGGCAACCCTTTCCACGTTGAGATTCAGCTGCGTGATATTCCTGTACAGGTCGATCCCGTACTCAGGCGTGCGGGCGGGGTCTCTGGGATCGTCGCCTGCCGGCGGATTATACCCGTCGCCGTAGTACAAGAGTCTTTCTCCCGGAAGATAGGCGATGAGGGTGGCCACATTGTGCCCGCTGTTCTGGAGAAGGTACAACTCCAGGCGTCGCGAGCCGTCGGTAATAACCTTCCTGTCGGTCACTGTCTCAAAGGTCGCCGGCTTCGGAGATTTTGCCAAGAGATCGGGAGCGATTGTCCGGGGGCGGGCCCATACCTGCTCGAAGAAAGCCTTATTCTGTTCCAGAGTGATGACGGTAATGCCCTGGGCGACATACGTGCGAAGTCCGCCCGCATGGTCGTAGTGCGCATGGGTGTTAACGACGTACTTGATGGGCTTGTTCGGTATCGCCTTCTGCACTGCCTCGTTGACGGCCAGGGATCGCGCTTCCCCACTGGGGCCTTCCACCACCACGATGTAGTCCTTGAACTCCACAGCCCAGCTGCTGACGCCGCTCGCGGTCAAGTACAACACGCCATCGGAAAGCCTGGTCACGTTCACGCTGGGCGTTGCGGGCGGGGCCGGCGCCTGCGGGACGTTTGCCGGCACGTCTAATGAGACGGCTACGTTCGGCTTCACCTCCTGGATCGTCACATCCAAAGTTGGGAAGCCATCCTGTGTCTCCACAATGTGGGCCGGGAACTTGACGCCGCCATAATCCGCATAATTGGAGTAGGTGATCTCCACCGGCGAATCACCAACTACCTCGTTTGTGTCCAGGTAACGCACGCGCTCAACGAGGTTCTGATCGTTGAGGGTCAGCGTGACGTCCCTGTCTTCAACTTTGAAAGTCGCGACCTTCCCCTCGACTTTCGCCCCGTTGGCGATGGCGGCTTTGATCGCGCCGTGCGGCGTCAGCCACAGCCGGCGCAAGCGGTC
>QHXD01000379.1:0-425 GCA_003223895.1 Acidobacteriota bacterium | reverse complement strand
TGTTCACCCGCAACAGGCTGTGCCGCACCGCCACGCGGTGGGACCTCGCCTTGAGCGCGGACAGCTTCAAGCCGCATCGCCGGTGTTTGATAATTCACCTCTACTTTGTAGGCTCTCTGCACGAAACGGGGCCAGCGCTCCCCGGGAACGAAGGCCTGTCCGAATCCGAATACGGATCCGCTGCCCGCGTACTCGATCGAGTTCAAGTTCGTGGCTCCCATAGCATTGGCGGCTTCCGTGATCACAGTTCTGTGCGCACAGCCGGATATCGCCATCAAGGCCACAGCGACAATTATTCCCCAGAGCATCCGCATACCAGGCTCCTTTCAAAGAAATCGATCGTTGGTTCTTGTCTTGAAGGCAGAGTCTAACACCAGGTGTCGGTTTTTTCGAAACTCCCCTCCTAAATTAGGAGGGGTGCCGTT
>QHXD01000378.1 GCA_003223895.1 Acidobacteriota bacterium | reverse complement strand
GTCGAACTGATCACGCAACATCAATCCTGGACCGCTGTGGTGATCTACTGGCAGAATGTTTCGGAATAGCACGTAGCCGTGGGCTTTATGCCCGCGTTCAAGTACCGCCAGAAGAATTTCTTAATTGTGCTTGAACGAGGGCATAAAGCCCACGGCTACGTGTCCGCTGGAGAGGCCTCGAAAATTCCAATAGGTGGCCCGCCAATGACGACGCGGCTTTCCGTCACTGGTGACCTGTTAATTTGGACAGGTATGGTCTATGACCGCCGACAATTCAACAAGCTTGCGATATCGCCGGCGGTCATAGACCAGCCGCTACAGTAGAGGGAATGACAAGTTGCGTCCCCTGCGGAACGACTCTTCTGAAAATAGCCGAGTTCGCCATTCGTCTGCCGGTGGTCGCGTAGCGAACCGCTTCCTGCAATACTTGTTTGATGGCCGAGACGAGTCGACCCGTCGAGTTCTACGCCCTCACGTTCGTTTCGACAGCGCCAGCAGCGATTGCTTCAAAAATACAACTTCAAGGCGAGTTGGATGAACCGCGGATTGACAGATGTCTTTGAAATCTGCCCGAATGTGCTCGTCGCGAATGTGGTTTCGGGCGCACTGAACTGCGGCGTATTAAGCAGGTTGAGGAACTCGGCCCGGAATTCCATTCGCCTGCTTTCGCCTGAGCCGAGTGGAATCTTCTTAATAGCGGACATATCGAAGTTGTGCTGGCCGGGACCCGTCACAATGCCCACACCACTGTTTCCGAAGGCGGTCGCTCTGCCGTCACTTCCGATCACCGGCGGTGTTGTGAGACAAGCGGTATTGAAGTACTTGTTCAGCCGGTCCTGAATTCGGCCGGAGGTAAGCAGGTCGGCATGCGTACAGCCTGGCGCCATCTGGGCGCGGTCGCTGGTAATGCCAGTGACGTTGTTTCCGTTGGTGTAAAAGATTGACAGCGGCGTGCCGGTTTGAATTGCGGTCGTGCCCGACACCGACCATCGGTTTGCCACCTTTCCGACCCAGCCGTCCGGATTTCCGAGATTCGGAAGTTCGTACACATAACTGACGACGAACCGATGGTCTCGGCCCAGTTCCGACCTGCCGTAGCCCTGCTTCTTAATCGTATTGTCTCCGGGCGCCCCGCCTCCTCTGCTGCCCCTGTAAGTCTGAGCGGCGTTGTTGTCCATATTCTGAGACCAGGTGTAGGAGACCAGCATCTGAAGACCTTTACTCATACGCTTGGTGAGGCTCGTTTGCAGGCTGTTGTACCAGGATGCTCCGTTCGAGTCGAGAAGAGGCAAACCGGTTGGCTGAAAACCCAGGATTGGAACGCGCTGCCGCACGTTGGCCACCGTATTGGTCATGACGCCTCGGATCGGATTGGTTGGACTGACCAGGCGCGCCTGGTTTAACGAGACGCCGCGGGAAAGATGTGTTCCTCTTGCACCGACGTACCCGAGTTCCAGCAGGAAGTCCTTTGCAAGTTCCGTCTGTACGTTCAGGCTGTACTGCTGCGTGATTCCTGGCCGATAATCCATCGCCGTTAACTGGTTGGCCTGAGCTGTAGTGGGTGAATAGGATCGGTCTGAAAAAAAAGACGCTGTAGCGTCTGCAAGAAAAGAAGAGCCTGCAGTGGCGCCACCCGAAGGAAGCGGGGCGAACGGGTTCTGGAAAGTAGATGACACGTTAGCCGTTCCGCTTTGTGTCACTGCTCCAAAAGCCTGGCTACCCAGAATGACGTAGGCAAGTCCGAGTACGTGCGTGTAATAGTATCCATAGCCGCCGCGCAGCACCACACGGTGCGAGTTGGGCAACACCTGCCACGCAAAGCCGAGACGAGGCGCCCAGTTATTCTGTCCATTACCGTTCAGACCGAGGTTGTTGTGGAATTTAATGACACCGGGAGGTAAAGCCTCAGGCCAGTCGGATGGAAAGATGAAACCCTGCAGAGTGCCTTCCGCCGGCGGATTTGGATTGGCAAGAGCTGGATCGAAATTCATATTGATGTGACGATCGTCAGTCGGGTGCCCAAGCCGCTCGTAGCGGAAACCAAGATTCAGCGTCAGCCGCGGCGAGACCTTCATGTCGTCCTGAACATAGGCAAAGCCGTCCCATATGCGCATGTTCTTGAGACGCGGACGTGGTGTATAGGCTGACGAGAAAATATTGCTGAATGAGGATCCGTTGCTCGCTCCGTCCAGGCCCAACAGGAAGTCGGGAAAACTCAGGAATGTCAGAGTCGCGTTTTGCCACTCGTGATTGAAATTGGTGTGAAAACGGGTGGTGCCGCCGCCAAAACGAAAATTGTTAGACCCGCGAACGTACGAAAGATGGTCCTGGAGACTGAACACCTGCTGTGGAAAATCCTGGCTGCTACCCGCCGACGTACTGTAAGAGCCAGTGATCGTTAAGGTGCCTTTACTGTCTGCGATAGGCGGAATCACCGGAGGACGCACGCCGATTTCGGAAAATTTGAATGGCGGCGTGCCTTCCCGGTCCTGGCGGCCGTGGAAGTTGCCTAACCGAAATTCATTAAAGACGTGCGAAGTGAAAACATACGAGTGCGCCAGCGACATTGTCCAGAAGTCGGAGAATATGTCTAATGGCGTTCCCAGAACATTGGTTGTGGGACTGGGAAACGAATTCGTCTGATTGCCTCTCGAGTAGAAGACACGGCCGCTGATTTTGCTTTTCTGGGTCTGCAGGTAATCAAAATTGCTAACAAACTGATGTTCTCTAAACGAGCAGGGCCTGCTGAAAGCCGAAAAGCCCTGGCGGGCGAACGGCTGGCTGCGATCGATCACCTGGGGGGTGCGAAATAGATAGCCGCCGTCGGACTGCCGCGCCTGTAGCAAACGCAGCGCGATCGGATTGATATTGGAACCGTCGGATCGGATGGCCACGCCTCCGTTTTGACCGCTCTGCCCTGCAAACAATGCCCCCAACGCCGCAGCCGATCGATCATCGGTCAGCGGAGGAGAGTAGACCGTCGCCGCGCAATTCGCGTTGAAGTTTCCGCCCGGGGCGCCGTTGATCTGACGCGTACCCTGGTAGGAGCCAAAGAAGAGCAACTTATCCTGCTTGATGGGCCCTCCAAGAGTTCCACCGTACTGGTTCTGCTTCGCGACGGGCTTTCTCTGTCCAGCCAGGTTAAAGAAAAAGTCATTCGCATTCAGCGCTTCGTTCCGGAAGAATTCGAAAAGGGAGCCGTGAAACTGGTTCGTTCCGGACTTCGTGATGACATTCACATTCGCGCCGGCATTGCGTCCGAAGGAAGCGTCGGCTTGAGCGGTTTGAACCTTGAACTCCGCAATAGCATCCGGATTGGGTACGGCCGTGCCTCCAGTTGTGCCGGAGTCACCGGACTCAAAATCGTTGGCGTCGATGCCGTCGATCTGGAAGTTGTTATCGTATGACCGGCTGCCATTGACGCTGGTCCGCGACGTGACCATCCCTCCGCTGCCGCGCCCAAGCTCGGATGCATTCACCACGTCCATCGTAATCCCCGGCGAGAGGCCGAGAATCTGGGTGAAGTTGCGAGTGACCAGTGGAAGGTTTGAAATAACCGATTCAGTTGTAACGCGCCCCAGCGCGCTGGATTCCTGCTGAACCATAACCGGAGCGGCCTCGACGTTCACAATTTCCGACACACCGCCGACTTCGAGCTGGACGTCCAGCCGCGTGGTTTCCGTCACGCTGATCCGAATCCCGGAACGCAGGGCCGTTTTAAATCCGGTCAAAGCCGCTTCCAGGCGATAGGAGCCTGGAGCAAGCAGGGGAAGCGAGTAGCCGCCGTTCTCGCCTGAAATCGCGGTGCGCGCCTCGCGAGTGGCTTCATTGCTAAGCGTCATTTCCACCCCCGGTATCACCGCGCGACTTGCATCTGTGGTGACGCCGGTCAGCGCACCCGTCGAGGTTGTCTGGGAAAAACACAGAGGAGCCAGCCACAGGGCAGTAACCAGGGCTGTTGCCGCAGAAACGATTGTTACTCCTTCTCTCATAATCCCTCCAACTTCAAAAGAGCGTGTTGGAACACGTTGCCCGTTGTGGGTTTGCTTCCTGCTGTGAGTGAGTCTCACCGTGAAGCAACATCCACGATTTGTCAACATTTTGGTGACGCCTGCCGAAGATAGTGAAACTGTGTGTCGAAGTCTTTTGACCTTTCGGCGGTTTGATACGCCCGGATTGCAAACCAGAAAAACGGAGCCACACGGGGCATCGTTCGAATCAACAAAAGACTAGCCGGATGGCCATGCGGCGTGTATTTTGTACGTCTTAATTTTTCCCACAACTTCAGTCCATGACGCGTAGGGGCACGTAGTGCAGGACTCACAGGGCAATACATACTCGGTCGCAACCACTGATTATGACGGAGTAAATAATCAGTCGCTTTCGATTTGTTACGCGGGAAAGGTGAAGGGGGGAGCGAACACGGTGACGGCGAGGTTTCCAGGGAGTGCACCGTATCGCCGTCTCCTGATTCACGAGTATCAGGGAATCGCTTCGGTCAATCCGGTGGATGTGGTAGCGAAAAATATTGCGAATGGCACAACTGCCGCAAATGCGATTACCAGCA
>QHXD01000401.1 GCA_003223895.1 Acidobacteriota bacterium | reverse complement strand
GGGCCCCGCCGCAAAGGTTGAAACCGTCACGGTTACGGCAAAAAGCGCGGGAAGAAGGCTCTTCATGGCGGGATAATTTAACACACTGGGGAGGCCGGACAAGAACGCGGGCTAAAGCCCGCGACTACATCAGGCTGCTGGGGCACCAAATGTAGTCGCGGGCTTTAGCCCGCGTTCGCTATAATCGACTTTTGACCACGGGCGGTTAGCTCAGCTGGGAGAGCGCGGCGTTCGCAACGCCGAGGCCGAGGGTTCGAATCCCTTACCGTCCACTCAAGCCGATTTGATTATTTTCTGCAGCCTGCTTTTGCTGTCCTCAACGTAGTCCTTCACGTTGTCGAAGACTTCCATCATCTGTTCACGGCCATTATCGAGAGTCCTCTTCGAAAATTTTCGAATGTCCTTTCGGGTCTGTACTCCGGACTTAGGCGCATACAGAAGTGCTAGAGCAGCGCCCACGGCGGCACCCGTGAGGAAAAGTCCTGTTAACTGTTTTGTCGAGTTCGATCCCATGTTTCACCTCCATAAACGTCCAAAAACAGCATAGCATCAAGCCGAAATATGCGAGAATCTGACGCACGATGAAAAAGATGGTTTTTTTTACGCTCCTTGCTGCCGCGGTGGTATACGGGTTCCAACGCGGCCCCGGAGCGGCTGCCCGCACTTCGCCCTTCAACGAGCAGCGGGCCACCGCAGACCTAAAGACGCTTGTGGACTTTGGCCCCCGGCCGGCGGGAAGCGAAGCTCTTGCCAAAGCTCGAAACTATATTGTCGCAGAGCTGGAAAAGGCCGGTTTGAAGCCGCAGCTGGATGAATTCGACGCTCGCACGCCCCTCGGCTTTCGCAAGATGGTGAATATCCACGCTGTTCGTCCCGGTTCAAAGCCCTCGATCCTTGCTTTAACGGGTCATTACGACACCAAGATCTTCGATTTTCCCTTTGTTGGTGCGAGCGATGGGGGTTCCAGTGCGGCCTGGGTTCTTGAAATGGCGCGCGCCACGGCAAGTCTGAAGCTCGAAAACACCCTTGAATTTGTGTTCTTTGACGGCGAAGAGGCAGTTGTCGAATGGACTGCCGACGATAGCGTTTACGGCAGCCGTCACGACGTGGATCGCCGCTATCGCAATAACAGCCTCCGGGATCTCAAGGCACTGATTCTCGTCGACATGATCGGCGATAAGAATCTCAATATTCGCAGGGAAGTCCAATCGACCGATTGGCTCAAGTCCATCATCTGGAATACAGCCCGGTCGCTCGGCTACACGCGGGAATTTCCCAACGAGGACCACGAAGTCGCCGACGATCACATACCTTACCTGAAGGCGGGCGTCCCTTCGGTGGACCTTATCGACTTCGATTACCCGTACTGGCATACGGCCGGCGACACGCTCGATAAAACGAGCGGCCACAGCCTGAAGATCGTCGGCGATGTCGTTTACTTCAGCCTGCCGGAAATCGATCGAAAGTAGTTCTACTCTTCTGTTCTGCGCTTCTTGCCGAAGACGTAAGCGACGCCTACTCCCAACATGTAGAGGAGAGTTATCGGAACCGCCATCATCATCATGTTGGGGATGTCGGTTGTCGGAGTAATGACTGCCGCAACGATGAATGCAATCAGGATGGCGTATCTCGTGTTTCGGAGCAGGAACCCACCACTGACCAGCCCCATGCGGGCGAGAACAAAGATGAGCGCGGGTATCTCAAAAATGACGCCCAGTCCGAGCTCGATCATGATGAACAGGTCGAAGTACTCGGTTGCGCTGATAATTGTGGTGAGCTTCATGTTCCGTCCCCACTCGATCAGGAACTGCAGGGCGAACGGAAATGCAATGAAGTATCCGAACAATCCACCGGCGACGAACAGCAGGGTCGAGAAGATGATGAACGGAAGCGCGTACCGCCGTTCATGCTTGTAAAGGCCGGGCGCGATGAAAAGCCAGACCTGGGCCAGTATGAAAGGCGCCGCGAGGAAAATTGCGGCAAGAAGTGCGAGTTTCAGTTCGAGGTTGAAGCCCTCCGTGGGCTTCGTCATGTTCAACTGGACCCCGTTATCCAGGATCGGCTTTGAAATGATGACGAAGAGGGGATCCGCGAAGTACCAGCAGACGCACACTGCAACGCCCACGGCAATCAGGCTGTGGATGATCCGCTTCCGCAGTTCCTCGAGGTGATCGAGGAACGACATCTGTCCCTGGAGCTGGTCCTCCTGCTGATCGTCCCTTTTCGGATCGGTATCGACAGGCATTACTTCTCTTTCGGGACGGCAGGCTCTTCCGGATGGTGAGACTTCCCAGACGAATCTTTGGACTCCGTCGAGGATTCCTTGGCAGAATCCTTGCCTTCCGGCGATAATCCATTATTAGAGGTATTAGAGGGTTCGGGAGTGGGATGGAAGTCTTGCTTCAATTCGCGTCCGGTTTCTTCGAGATCCTTCTTGGTGTCCTTCAGCGGTTCCTCGATATCCCGCATGTGGTCTTCCCAATTGGACTTGAGGTCTTCGGTAGCCTTTTTAAATTCCCTTAGTCCCTTGCCGAGGGACTTTCCAAGCTCCGGCAGCTTCTTTGGTCCGAAGACCAGAAGCGCAATGATAAAAATGACGAGTATTTCCTGAAATCCTAACTGACCCATCGGTCCTCCTACAAAGCGGTCATTATGATAGCAAAACTGGAAATCCGCTGGGTCAGTTTCTTGAGCAACGTTTGAGGGTTTTCGGCCGTCTGAAACAATAGGCCTTCTGTTATAATGCTTTGTACTTTTTCAAAAAGAGGGAGATGACTCCATGAAACTAAGACCGTCGCGTGCGATTTTTTGCCTGGTGCTGGTGCTGATGGTCTCAGCAGTGCTCGGCGGATTGTTCGGCGGCCAGGTTCGAGCCACGACGAAGGGAGAAGAAGACGTTGATAGCTCTATCAAGGTCTTCTCCAACCTTTTGGGGCTTGTGGAAGAGAACTACGCCAACGAAGTCGATGCCGATAAGGCCGTGTAC
This sequence comes from Acidobacteriota bacterium, assembly GCA_003223895.1. Lineage (GTDB taxonomy): Bacteria > Acidobacteriota > Terriglobia > 20CM-2-55-15 > 20CM-2-55-15 > 20CM-2-55-15. The sequence continues at coordinate 979 of QHXD01000401.1, read as the reverse complement.
GGAGCAATTGACGGTATGCTTCGAACACTCGACCCGCATTCCAAATTTTTTGATCCCAAAGCTTTCAATTCACTGCGCGAAGATCAGCGCGGGAAATACTACGGTCTGGGTATCCAGGTTACGACGCGGTTTGGAAAAGTGACGGTCATCTCTCCGCCATTTCTTGGATCGCCTGCCGAAAAGGTGGGTCTCCGTGTGGGCGACGTCATCGCCAAGGTCAACGGAGAATCCACCGACAAAATGGATCTGAATGATGTGGTCTCCAGGCTGAAAGGGCCGCGCGGCACATCCGTCAAAATCCAGATTATCCGGCCAGGCGCCGACGAGCCGATCGAGTTGTCTGTCATTCGCGACGAGATTGCGAAATACACGATCAGCAACGCCTTCTTGATCCGCCCCCGTATCGGCTATATCAAGCTCGACAGTTTTGCCGAAACCACCGGTGCTGAGCTGCGTGACTCCCTGAAGAAACTCGATTACAAGAATCTCGACGGTCTTGTTTTCGATCTTCGCAACAATCCGGGCGGACTCCTTCAGGAAGCCATCGAAGTGTGTGAAACATACCTCGAGAAGGGTCAGTTGATTGTCGAAACGCGGGGACGGACGAGAGGTTCAAACCGGCCGTATTCGTCACAGAAGCTGAACAGCGATAATCATTTTCCGCTCGTGGTTCTGATCAATGCGCAGAGCGCCAGCGCTTCCGAAATCGTGGCAGGCGCAATTCAGGATCATGACCGTGGATTGATCGTCGGCCAAACAAGCTTCGGCAAAGGTCTCGTCCAATCGGTGTATCCTCTCAGCAAGAACGCCGGCCTCGCGCTGACCACGCAGAAGTGGTACACGCCGAGCGGCCGCCTGATTCAGCGCGACTACTCGCAGATTTCACAGTTCGATTATTACAACCATCGCGAAACGAGTCCCGCGAAGCGCGATGACATCAAACATTCGGACATCGGCCGCATCGTGTATGGCGGCGGTG
>QHXD01000377.1 GCA_003223895.1 Acidobacteriota bacterium | reverse complement strand
AATCGCTTTTCCTGACGAGCAAAAGTGAAATGCTCGCGAGCAAATCGCTTTTCCTGACGAGCAAAAGTGAAATGCTCGCGAGCAAATCGCTTTTCCTGACGAGCAAAAGCGAAATGCTCACGAGCAAATCGCTTTTCCTGATTGCGGACGTGGAGCCAAGGAACTGCCGGTAGCGTCCGGAATCTTGTGTAAGCGCCGATTCCGGGTTTCACGGTAACGGTGATCCGGCCATTGGTTGGCAGAAGCCACGGTGCCGCGGCATTCATTGCGGTCCAATGTTGCTGGTCAAGACTGACATTTTACCTACTCGATCTCACGAACGAGCGCTCGACAACTTTTCCGGCGCAACCCGCAAAGCCATTTGCGTCGAGGTTAACGACGTATTGCGATGAACCTGATGAGATGGGTCTTAGGCTAAATCGCAAAGGGGACGAAAACGCAAAGTCATTCCGGAAGAATCTCGACTGGCCGCATTACTTTTGCACCGGCGGCCACCACTTTCAAGCTCTGAGAAACTCTTCAGGTAATCCCGCGGCTCTCTGGTTAGCGCCGGCACCGCGGGCTCATCTCACCAGGTATCACGGGTTTGGTACCACTGCACCTTTTTGATCTCGACATACTTCACGACGACTTGGTCATGGAGGTCGAAAAGATAATCGCCGGCGTGGCTCAGAACTTTCCTGTTTGCGAATTCGCGAATATTAGCTCACCCGTGCATAGTGGACTCAGACAAAGAACTGGCTGATTGCGTGACGCGCGTGTCAGCCACCGCTTTTTATCTTCTTGATGCGGTCTGCGATCTGGTCGTGCTCAATTCCGTCGAGCTCGGTGGTCGTCAGGAGCGTTCCGTTCGGTCCGCCGCCCGCCTCGTCTGGCAAAATCCCGTTTTCCTGATACCACTTCAGCTTGGCTTGCCACTTGCTGTCATATTCCGCGTCGCCGAGCATGCCGAGGTGCTCCCAAAACCAGGTGATCCCCGTGTCCGCATCCTCGATGGTGAAGTCCGGATAGCGCCGGGTCTTGTCCTTTCCGATGTAGGGCCGTTCGTACTCATACAGAATGCCAGCGGAAGCAAGCTCATTGGCGATGATTACCTCCGATTTCGAAATCATCAGTTCGCCGCGGCGGGAGCGATGAATATGCTTGTCGTCGTAAATACGCTGCCCGACCTGAACGGGCTCGGGGGGCTCGAAAAGATTGGTCAGGCGTCGCGCGGCGTCGGACAAATGACGGAAGTCGAGAAGCTTATGAGCTTCGCCCTGGCAAAGCAGAATGATCCTCGATGTCTGGCGCGTCAGCGCGGTGTAGAGCAGTTCTCGCGATAATATCCGGCATGGATTGGGGAGAACGACAAAGACCTTATCGAATTCGCTGCCCTGCGCCTTGTGAACTGTCAGCGCATAGGCGAGTTCGAGAATTTTTCCGTCTTCGTCGAGGTCGCTTGACCAGTATGTGTATTCAAAGCCCGGCTGCGATGAAAACGTAACCTTCAGGTTATCGATGCTGATCTTGGAGCCTTTCTTTTTGAACGGTCCGGTGACTATTCCGATCTCTCCATTTGCGATGTAGCAGAGAGGCTCCTTGCCGTCCTGGTCGTCTGGGAATACATACGTTCTGCGATGGTTACCGAGATTGATGACCTTGTCGCCATAAATAATCCCGTCGCTACCCATGGGAAATGGAACTTTTGCGAATCTTCGGTCCTGGTTCTTCGCGCGCTTCCGTGTCTCGCTGCGAAAACCGGTTTGAATGAGCCGGTTCAGGATGAGGGTACCCGCGGCCTCGCCCTTAACGGGTGACAGGACTTGCCATCGGTCAGCAGCGGGGCCAGAAGACCAGAAATTGAAATATACGTTGCCGTTGCTTTCCTGGCCGCCGAGAGCCCGAAGGGCGAAGGAGTTTTCCAGGTCGCTCTTATCAACCCCGAGTTCCTCGGCGATGACTTGGGGTAGCATTGACGCCAGTTGGGACGGCGACGACCAGGTGCATATCCGCAGATGTTCGCCGGGATTACCTGTCGCAAGTTTGGAAATGATTTCATCACCTGCCGGCCCCACCGGACGTCCGCTGAACAGCTCCGCGAATTCGAGGTCCTGTCGTTGCGCACCCTTCTGGCGGCTGCCGATGGTGAGTTCCGCGTATCCGGTAGCAACGCGCGGCTGGTTTACCGCGAACTTCTCTGGCTTCAGAAGCTTGACGATATCGATGAAAGGGCGTCCCGGACCAATCGGCGGAAGCTGGCTGGGATCGCCCACCAGGATGATGCGATCGACGCTGCTCAAGGCGTCCAGCAGAGCGGCCAGTTGCTCCTCGGTGAGCATGGAAGCTTCGTCGACGATGACCGTCTTATACGTGGACGTTCTTTCAATATCTCCAATCACCGCATATCGCTGCGTTGCTTCCAGATATCTCAGAGGGCGGAGAAACTGCGCCAGCGTTCGCGCCTCCATCCCGGTAGCCTGCTGCAGGCGGACGCGCGCCTTTCCGGTGGGCGCCAGCAAAAGAATTTTTCGATCTGCGATCGGCGCGGCTCGGCAGAGAAATTTCAGCAACGTGGTCTTACCCGTGCCTGCTGCGCCGATCAGAACCGAGAACCGTGAGGATGCAATCTCGCTGAGAGCGGATGCCTTTTCCTTTCGGCCCCGGTCCTCCAGGGAGCCTGGCGGGGCAGGCGTATTCTTGAATTCCCGGTCGAGCTCCTTGCGCCAGTTAATTTCGACAACCAGACGCTTGCCTTTCTTGACGCGCTTCTGGACGGTTGAATCAATCATGTCTCGCGTAACCGCCAACCGATCGAGCTGGTAGGCAGGTTTTTCATTCGCAAGCGCACAGGACAGAACGACTGGAGGGAGCCTGTCTCGATGGATCTCGTACTGGTCCGCGGTCGCGGGGAGCGCGGGGCTTAAATTCACGTTTTTCAGCCGAGTGATGATCTCGTCGCGGGACAGAAGAGTATGTCCTTCGTCCGCCGCTTTCTCCAGCATCGCCGCTGTGGCGGCTCGGAGGCGTCGGCCGTCAACAGGCCCCGTCATCCGCGAGGGCTCCGGGATGGGATGCGCGTTCGTGACCGGTTTCTCTGGAAAAGCACCTTGGTCAATCGTACGGAAGGCGATGGGCTCCGACTGCAGCCGGTCGCATTCGTAGACGATGTACGGATTTTTCAGGATCGAAGAATCCTCAATTTCAGCGGTACCAATACGAAGTTTCGCTTCGTTCCGCGCGGCGCCGTCCCACCAGCGGCTTGCCTGCTTGAGCGAGAGGTTGAAGCGCGCCAGCAGCTTTGCGAGGGCGAGACGCTTCTGCGCTCGATCGCTCGTGAGATAGTTCCAGGTTTCTGCAAAGCCCGTCGCCTGCGCCTTCAGGTCTTCCGGCAGTTCCTTCGGATTTCGTGTGATTTTCGCGAGGACGGGCCAGGGATCGCCGTTCTCTCCGGCTTTTTCCCAACAGTAATAGGCGAGCTGATAGCCGTACTCGACGCCCATGGCGCTAAGCATTGAACCAAGACCGGGGTACGGACCACGAAGGTGCCACAATTCCCCGAGGCGCTCGTCGAGCCACTTGAATTGACGACTCCAACCGCCGCCGAATCTTTCGTTGTACGAGGTGAGGGCCTGCTTGACGGAGAGCAGCGCCGCGATGGCGCTGGCCGAGGTCACATGCTCGCTTGCATACGAAAATTCATGACGATATTCTTCTGGAACGATGGCGAGGCAATCGCGTGGATCCAGGTTGGTGTCGCGCTCGCACCGGCTGAGCAGGTCGTGGTACGGAAGGAGGACTCCGTCACCGCCATTTGGGCGAATGCTGTGGCAGACGGACCGCTCCCAAAGATAGGAGCGTATCCCGGCATGCTGTGGCGGTTCGTAATCCCATTCCTGAATATCGCCAATGGTCGTGATACGGCCTACGCCGACGATGACCCATTGATCGTCGTCGATGAGCGGCGTGCGCTTGGCGTAGGCGAACACCAGGCTCTTGTCTCGTTTAAGGGCTCCAAAAAACGCATCAAGCAACGCCTTCTGATTACGGTGGCCCTGTATCCATGGCCTGTCCTGCAGCCAATCCGGCTCGCGGGGCTCATATTCGGGAAGAGCATCGATTCCGTAACGCTCCACAAGAGACTGGCTGTCGATCACGCCTTTGCGCCATTTCTCGCCCCAGGCTCTCTCCTTGAGCAGCCATCCGTAAGGCGTGGCGGCGGCAGAGAATGCGGGATGCGTAAACGGCGTGTCGCAAATGTGCTTGTGGTGTTCGCTTGTCTTCGAATAAGCATGATGAGCAAGGCGACGCTGTGGCTTCGATGAGAGAAAGTTCACGCGTTCCGCAAGGCATGGCGGCGCGTCCGCTGCAGGAACTTCGTCGAGAAAGACACCATACGCTTATTGTGAAGTTTTGACGCCACAGTACCTTGCAATGTTCAAGGATCCGGAAGGTACACCTAGAGCTTGGGGTAGAGCTCCAGGCACGATTGAGGCCGAAGCGATCGCCAAAATTGAATTGGAGGCATACCGCAACGCGAAACGTTCTGGGGGCGATCATTATCTAGCAACAGCGAAA
>QHXD01000376.1:4246-5981 GCA_003223895.1 Acidobacteriota bacterium | reverse complement strand
CAACGGTCGAGGCTGGCTTGATGGCATGGGTCACCCGCAGAGCGACGCTCTGCACGTGATCGAACGATTTCGACGCGCCGATGCCGGCCACCTCGAAATAGAAATGACGATTGACGACCCCAAGGCATACACGAAGCCCTTTACGTACACCCAGAAGGTGACACTAATCCCTGACGAAGATCTGCTGGAATACTTCTGCAGCGAGAACGAAAAGGACGTGGAGCATTTCAAATAAGCACGCTATTTGCTCGCGAGGCCCGGCAACCTGTTCTTCTCCAGCCGCACGAGAACCGTGTATTCGGGATCGACGAGTTGCACGATCGACGCCTTCGTGTTCTGGGCCACGAACTGATAGGCGTCCATCTCGGAAAGCCCCGACCGCTCGCGCGCCAAACCGACCATCGATTTGAACGCGACGCGGGCGGCGTCCTCGAGCGGGCGGCCCGAGCCGACAAACATGACCTCGTTGGCGTTCTCGATGCGCGGAACTGGCGTTGATGTCCTTTTGAGCAATTCGACGTACACTTCGACATTCATCGCGCCCTCAATCGCCGCGCCCATGATTTCACCCTCACCCATAGCGTAGTGACCGTCGCCGAAGGAGAGGAGCGCCCCCGGCACATTCACGCCGAGGAAGACCGTGTTTCCGGCCCGGACCTCAGGGCAGTCCATGTTGCCGCCAAACGGGCCGGGAACGATCGTCGTCCGCACTTCGCCGCCGGCGGGCGCAACACCGAGGCAGCCGAGGAAGGGCGCAAGCGGCACGGCCCATGTGAGCGAACCATTTCGCGAGGATGCAATGGCGACGTTGCGTTTGGCGTCGATGTCGTAGCGCCAGGTGGTTTCCGGAAAGTCGGGCCCGAGCATTGCGGTCTGGCTGCTGCCGACGAGCGCGCCGAAGCCGGGTCCGAATGACGATACGGCGTATGACCGCGCAGGGTCGAGCTTGATGATGTGAACGGCAACCGTGTCTCCCGGTTCGGCGCCTTCTATATAGAATGGACCCGTCTGCGGATTGTCGTGCCCCGGAGTCATCACCTTCGACGGGAGATCGGCCGCCGTCTTCGCGGCCCCGTCGAAACAATCTTCTGTCCAGGTGATGATGCGCGTGCCAGGTTTGATGCGTTGACGCGGGGGCATCGGCAGGGTACGCGGTCAGCGGCGCATTTTGCGTGGACGCGGCTGCGCCCGCGAGCGTGGCATGGGGCTCGGCGCTCGCATCGCGTCCGGCGTTCTTGCAGGCGGCGATCACTCCAGCGAGGCCAATCGGAGCGCTGACGAGAAATTGGCGGCGCGCATTCACGATGTATTCTCCTTCGGTGCCTTACCTGGCGCCGCCCTTCAGCTCCTGATAGACCTCGCTGACGAACCGGTCGGCGCTCGTGATGCCTGCTCCAGCGGCTCCGAGTCCACCCGCAGTTTTCGCATCCCAGGAAGCCGTCAGCTTCGCTGCGACGACTTCCTTTTCGGTCTTGCCCTGCGCGATCAGCTGCTGCACTTTGTCCCGGACGCTTTTGATCAGGTCGGCGTAAGGCACAAGGTCCGTCCGCTTAATCCATGTGCCATGGCCTGGAATGAGCGTCGTGTCCGGCCCGGCGACCTTCATGAGTTGGTCGCACCCTTCCAGCATGCCGTTCAGCGTGCCGCCGTTGGCGCGGTCGATGAAGGGATAACCGTAATTCCGGTAGAAATCGCCGATCATGATCACGTTCGCATTCTCGAATCGGATCATCGT
>QHXD01000376.1:0-4234 GCA_003223895.1 Acidobacteriota bacterium | reverse complement strand
TGAACAGGAATCAGATCGATGACTTCACCGTTCATATGCAACTTTACCGGCGCGCCCATGCCGTAGGTGACAACCGGGTATCCCGCCGGATCCCTCGCGGGAGCCGGGTTGCCGTTGCCCAGCCGAGGCGGATGCACCATTTGTTCGCGCAGCTCTTCACGCGCGAAGATCACGACTCCCATCTTGCCGAAGAAAGGATTGCCGGCCGTGTGGTCGCCATGGATGTGTGTATTGGCCATGAAACGAATCGGCTCGGGGCTGATCTTCTTGATCGTCGCCAGCAGTTTGTCAGAGACCTGGGCGTACTGGGCGTCGACCATGAAGATGCCGTCCGGGCCCGCCAGCACCCCGACAAGCCCGCCGGCCGCGTCGGGATGGTTCACATCGACATTGGGTGAACCGCTTACCATGTAAAGGTTCGGCGTAATCTTCTTCGCCGTGAATTCAATCTTGCTGAAGTCCGTTCCCTGCGCCCAGACGCTCAGGGAGAGGGCCGCTGCGGCCAATCCCACAAGGGACAACTGCCATGCTGATTTCATGACCTGCTCCTTTTGTATGTACCGAAGGGCCTATTGTAATTCGGGGGATGCCGATGACAAAGCGATGGATCGTTAGGTGTGAGTTCCCAGCCGCGGAGCGGCGTTAGAATGTAGCCCACGGCGAAGCCGTGGGTTTCAATCCGACAAACATCAGCCCCGAAAGGGGCGAAAGATTCCACGGTACTCTGTCGCCCCGCTGGGGCTCATTATTCGCTAAATCGATCAGCCCCACGCTTACGCGTGGGGCTACATTCTGACGCCGCTCCGCGGCTGTATTTGCGTGCGCCTGATGCTCGACGCCCGTCTACTTCTTGACGAGCAGCATCGTCGAGGGATCGAGGGCCAGCGTCAGCTTCGCTACATTCGGATTGTCGTGATCTTTCAGGAGCGACACGTGCACTCCATCGCTGTGGTCCGCCATCTGAACGATGACCGCTATCGCGGAAGCGAGCTTCGCAAGGTGTTCGGGGATGCCGTGCTCATTCGCAGGCACGCCGCGGTGTGTCATGGCGGACATCCACATCTCGACATTGAACTCCGCGGCGAGTTGCCGGAACGCCTCCATGCCCGCCAGCGTCGCCCGCTCGAAGTCGAAACCCTGGAGGATCAGGCAGGCCGGATCGAAGTGGGCATTCTCCTTCAGGAAGTTGATCGAGTGGCGCAGCTTGTCGATCGTGAACGACTTGCCCGCGTAAGTGTGGATGATGCGGTTTCGCTCCATCTCGAGCCGCTCGGTCGGAAGGTCCTCGAGGTGCGCGGAATGGGCGAGGTCCATGAAGATCTCGTCGTAAAACTCTCGTAAGTGATCGACGGACTTGTCGAGCGAGACGTGCAGGGTCTTTCGCCCGCGCATTGCCTCGTCAAGAGCGATCCCGACGAGAAAGGCGGTCTTGCCGATGCCATGGCGGGCAACGACGACTCCGATGTTCCCGCGGCCGAGTCCGCCGTTGATCGAGTGTTCGAACAATCGCAGCGGGTTGCGTTCGTTGAGTTCCTTGCGATACATGTCTACTCCTCGTCTTCAGCGATCAAGCCGGTGCCGTACTTCTTGACCAGCTCCTGATGGACCTCCGCCGGAACCGGGGCATAGCGTGAGAACTCCATTGTATATTCGGCCTTCCCCTGGGAGGACGACCGGAGATCGGTCGAATAACCGAACATTTCCGCCAGCGGCACCTCGGTATCGACCCGGACAAACCCTTCTTCCTCGGTCGTTCCGATGATGATCCCCCGGCGCTGCATGATGGTACGCACGAAGGCCCCCTGGAATTCGAGCGGTCCTTCCACCGAAACCTTCATGATCGGCTCGAGAATCTGCGGCCTCGCCGACGAGTAGACCGATCGGAATGCGCCGCGCGCGGCTGCCTGAAACGCGTTGTCCGACGAGTCGACCGCGTGGGCGGCTCCGTCGTTGATGACGACGCGAAACCCGGTGACCGGAAACCCGATCAGGCGCCCCTTCGACATCATCGACTTGAAGCCCTTCTGGACCGAGCTAATGAACTCCCTGGGAATCGAGCCGCCGGAGACCTCATCGACGAATTCGAAATCGCCCTCCTCCATCGGCTCGACATACCCGGCGACGCGTCCGTATTGTCCCGAACCGCCGGTCTGCTTTTTGTGCGTGTGGTTGAACTCCGCCTTGCGGGAGATCGCTTCGCGGTAGGCGACCTGGGGAGCGCCGGTTTCAACCTCGGCGGCGTATTCGCGTTTCATTCGCTCGACGTAGACGTCCAGGTGAAGCTCTCCCATGCCGGAGATGATTGTCTCGCCGGATTCTTCGTCCACGCGCGCGCGGAAGGTCGGGTCCTCCTTCGTGAATCGCTGCAGCGCCTTCCCGACATTCGCCTGAGCCTTCTTGTCCTTCGGCTTGATGCTCAGATGAATGACGGGCTCGGGCACGTGCATCGAGGTCATGGAGTATCGGATCTTATCGGAGGTGAACGTGTCGCCCGAGGCGCAGTCGATACCGAACAGGCCGACGATGTCGCCCGAGCCGGCGTCCTGGATGTCTTCCATTTCGTCCGAGTGCATGCGCACAAGCCGGCCGACCCGCACGTCGCGCCCGGTGCGGCCGTTGACGATCGTGTCGCCCTTCCGCAGCTGCCCCTGGTAGATACGAATGTAGGTCAGCTGGCCGAATCGTCCTTCCTCCAGCTTGAACGCGAGAGCGACGAACGGAGCGTCGGGGTTCGTGTTGAGAGTGACTTTCTCTTCGCCCTTGGAAATATCGAGCGCTTCGTTGACGACCTCGGCCGGACTCGGCAGGTAGCGCGTTACCGCGTCCAGCAGCGGCTGCACCGCCTTGTTCTTGTATGCCGAACCGAGAAAGACAGGCGTCAGTTCGAGGGAGATCGTACCCTTGCGGATCGCCTCATGGATCAGTTCCGGAGTCGCCCTGTCCTCGAGAACTGCCTCCATGAGTTCGTCGGAATACATCGAGACGGCGTCGAGCATCTCCGCGCGCTTCTCTTCCGCCTGCTTGCGAAGCGACGCGGGAATGTCCTCCACGCGTCGTATATCCCCATTGGCGCCGCCGAAGTAGTGCGCCTTCATTTCGATGAGATCGACGATGCCTTCGTGGTCACCTTCGAGGCCGATCGGAATCTGCATCATGACGGCGTTGTGTTTGAGCTTTTCGCGCAGCTGTGCGACGACCCGAAACGGGTTCGCCCCGGTCCGGTCGGACTTGTTGATGAAGGCGAGCCGCGGGACGTTGTAGCGGCGCATCTGCCGGTCGACGGTCATCGACTGGGACTGGACCCCGGCGACCGCGCACAGGACGAGGACTGCCCCGTCGAGAACCCGCAGCGACCGCTCGACCTCGATCGTGAAGTCCACGTGGCCGGGGGTGTCGATGATGTTGATGAAGTGGTTGTTCCACTCGCAGTAAGTCGCGGCGGACTGGATCGTAATGCCGCGCTCCCGCTCCAGCTCCATGGAGTCCATCTTCGCCCCGACGCCGTCCTTCCCCTTGACGTCGTGGATGACGCGGATGCGCTTCGTGTAGAAAAGAATTCGCTCGGTCAGTGTCGTTTTACCAGAATCGATGTGCGCGCTGATTCCGATGTTTCGTATCCGCTTCAGATCGCTGATCACGGCAACCCTCACAATTCGGGATTTGAAACCGATATTCAGCGTACCACGCGGCCTTAGCGCATGTCCTCGCGGCTGTGACGAGTGAGGCTGCGCATGCCCTGGCTCGAGATCTCGAGGTGGTTGTCAGCCCACAGCAATACATCGGCGCCGGCGCTCTGATCGAAACGGCCGATGGCGGCGACCCCGGTCTGGTTCAGGCTGTAAGTACGCAAGGGGACCCAGTCGCCGGTACCGTTGTAGGAAACCTGGTAAGTCCAGCCGGTGTAGGAGCCGAGAGTCGAGATCAAGGCCGGCATAGCCACATCGGCGCGTCCGTCGCCGTTGAAATCGGCGACCAGGAGACTGCTGACGGAATCGCTGAGCTTCGAGCGCAACGGCTGCCACCCCGACGTCCCGCTGTACGCCACCCTCCAATATCCATTCACGACGCCGAACACGTCGGTTTTCCCGTCCGCGTTGAAATCGCCGAAACGGAGGTCCGCCACGCGTGAGGTGGCGACGTCGAGCGCGATGAATTGGCTGGTACCGGCATCCGAGGCATACCAGTGGGATCCGTCGGCATAAAAGATGTCGTCGCGGCGATCTCCGACGAAGTT
>QHXD01000345.1:928-5509 GCA_003223895.1 Acidobacteriota bacterium | reverse complement strand
CTTTGAGCGGCTGTTCGGCGATGGGAGCAACCCGAAAGAGCGTGCGGCCCGCAAACAGGCGAAGGCCAGCCTTCTTGATGCAGTGACGCTCGAGGTGGCGCGCCTGAACAACAACCTTCCCGCGACGGACCGTACGCGGCTTGATGAATATCTCGAGGATATACGCGAGATCGAGCGCCGGCTGAGCAACGTGACTAAATCCGCAGAGGCCTCGTCAACGGTTGAGGTTCCCTTCGGCATACCGGAATCGTTCACGGAGCATATCAACCTGCTGTGGGATCTTCAGGTGCTGGCGTTCCGCGCGGACATCACCCGCGTGTCGACACTGATGTATGCGCACGACGTGAGCATGCGGGTCTATCCGGAGTCCGGGGTGACGAGCGGGAACCATCCCACGTCACATCATGGCGGAAGGCCTGCGACAGTTGAGGCCTGGGCCAAAATCAACCGCTACCACGTGCAATGCCTGACGCCTTTCCTGGCGAAGATGAAGTCCACACCCGACGGCGACGGCAGCCTGCTGGACAACACGTTGATCTTCTGGGCCAGCAACATGGGCGATGGCAATCTGCATAGCCACAAGGGTGTGCCGAACATGTTGATCGGCGGCGCCATGGGTCAACACAAGGGAGGCCGTCACATCCAGCGCGCGGGAACGACGGCGAATCTTCTGCTGAAGACGCTGCACATGTTCGGGATCGAGCAGGATTTCATCGGCGACAGCACGGGGCCGTTGTCGTTGTGACGTTTGGATATCAGCGGCGTGTAGCCCTGTTGAAGTTTTGGAACTGTCTTCAGCGGACACGTAGCCGCGGGCTTTATGCCCGCGTCCAAGTACCGACAGAAGAATTCTTCAATTGTGTTTGAACGCGGGCATAAAGCCCGCGGCTACGTGCATGCCGGAACATTCCGGCCAATTTGGTCTTGGGAGAAAGACGCGGATGCAAATACAAGTGAACGCGAAACAGTTGCTGCGGGGCGGAGTTGTGGTGTGTGCCGTGTGCCTGATCACTATTCCACTCTCGGCGCAGTGGAAAAACGTTCCGCCGAGCAACATTCCGCGCACGGCGGATGGAAAGCCGAATCTCTCCGCTCCCGCGCCGCGCCTGCCCGATGGCAAGCCGGATCTGTCCGGAGTCTGGAATCCACCTGGCGGGTATATCCGGAACCTCGCTGCGAACCTGAAGCCTGACGAGGTCCAGTTCCAGCCCTGGGCAAAGACGGTCTACGACGAGCGCGCAGCGGGACTGCGTTGGAAAGAGGATCCCGATGCGAATTGCCTGCCCCAGGGTGTGCCCAAGGTCCTTTTCGCGCCGGCGCCGTGGCGTATCGTTCAAGCGCCGGGACAGATCTTCTTTGTTCATGAAGCGTTCAACCTCTGGTGGCAGGCCTTCCTCGATGGCCGTGAATTCGTACCCAGCGAGGATGTCACTCCGACCTGGCATGGTTATTCGACAGGCAAGTGGGAAGGCGACACTCTGGTGATCGACAGCAGGGGCTTCAATGGAAAGGTCTGGTTGGATCAGTTGGGCAAGCCATCCACGGATGCCCTCCATGTCACCACGCGATTCCGGCGAAAAGACTTGGGCAATATGGACATTCAGATCACTATCGATGACCCCAAGGCCTACACCAAACCCTGGACGGTTACGGTGCCGGTGAAATTAATGCCGAATGCCGAGCTGATGGAATTCATCTGCCTCGAAAACGAGAAAGATACGCGGGGCACGAAATAGATGAGACATGTAGTCGCAATATGTCTTATAGGGGGATTGCTCTGCACCGCCACGTTTGCGGCAGGAACCAGCGACGTTGCGGATGCAGCCATGAAAAAGAACGGAACTGCACTGCGCTCACTGCTTCAGCAAAAAGCAAACGTAAACGCTCCGCAGGCGGATGGCACAACGGCACTCCACTGGGCCGCGCGATGGGATGATCTGGAAATGGCAGGCGCGTTGATTCGAGCCGGCGCGAACCCGCAGGCTGCGAACCGGGACGGCGCGACTCCGATGTTCCTGGCAACAGTGAACGGAAGCGCCCCGATGATTGAGACGCTGTTGAACGCCGGTGCGGACGCAAATACACCGGTCCTGTCACGTGGCGAAACCGCGTTGATGATGGCGGCGCGCACCGGAAAGCTGGATGCAGTCAAAATGCTACTCAGGCACGGAGCTACGGTGAGTGCGACAGAAAACCTGCGGGGAACCAATGCTCTGATGTGGGCCGCGGAACAGGGCCACACCGCCGTCGTCCAGCTTTTGCTCGATAATGGCGCCACGGTCGATGCTCAATCCAAGGTCATACGACCGATCAGGCGGAACGGTCTGGGCTTTGCGCGACCTGCTCCCGACGGGAAACCAACCGGCGACCCGATGGGCGGTCTCACAGCGCTTTTGTTTGCTGTCCGGCAAGGTTCCCTCGACACCGTGCGCATCCTGGTTGCCGCCGGCGCGGACGTCAGTAAAGCCGCAGTGGATGGAAGCGGGCCTCTACTGGTAGCGATTCAGAATGGTCAATACGATATTGCCCGGTTTCTACTCGACCATGGAGCCAATCCGAATCAGGCGAACCTCAAAAACTGGACGCCCCTTTATCTGGCAATCTCGAATCGCGATGCCCTGGCAACCGCTATACCGGCTCCGAGCACGGACGGCGCTCTGGATTTCATCAAGGTGCTTCTGGACCGCGGAGCGGACCCCAATCAGCGGATCAAGGCGCGAGTCGAAGTGCATCAGGCAAATACCTCCCTCTGGTTGAAGGAAGCCGGGGCCACGCCACTGTTGCGCGCGGCTCTTTGCGGCGATCTCACGGTTGTGCGGCTTCTGCTCGATCACGGCGCCGATCCTCTCATTCCAACATTCGATATGACCACCCCGCTGATGGCAGCCGCGGGTGTTGGCTGGGCGGAAGGCTTCACTTTTCAGTATTCGGAAGACGAGACCGTGGAACTTCTGAAGCTGCTGCTGGACAAGGGCGCTGTCGTGAATGCCGCCAACAAGGACGGAATTACCGCGTTGCATGGCGCCGCCTACAAGGGAGCGAACAAAGCAGTGCAGCTCCTCGTCGATCGCGGCGCGGACCTTGCTGCGAAAGACAAAGGGGAGGATTTCGGATTCGGTACGAGTTCAGTGAGAATGACGCCGTTGAATTGGGCAGAAGGAGTGCCGATCGGAATGTCCTCGGCGATCTCTCATCCCGACACCGTGGCTTTCATGACTCGATTGATGCAGGAGCGAGGAATCCCCGTCGTCTATAACACCTTCCATGGAAAGAAACCCGGCGACGCCCCGGTGATCCCGGAACCCGAAGCACCACAACCAAAATGATTCGAAGGCTCGCATTGGCTTTCTGCATTTTTCTCCCGTTCGGTCCTTCGGGCTGCAATCGTCAACCCGCGGAGCCTGCGTTTACTCCGGGTCTCGGCGAGATCATGACCTTGACGCAAATGCGGCACATCAAACTATGGTTTGCCGGAGAGAGCGCGAACTGGCCCCTGGCAGAATACGAGTTGGATGAGATCAACGAAGGCCTGGAAGACGCAGCGACGTACCACCCGACCCACAAGGATGCCGAGCTTCCCATTCCACAACTGATCGACAAAATCATGAAGTCTCCGATCAGCCAGCTCAAGGAAGCAGTTGACGCCAAGGATCAGGAGCGCTTTGCCAAGGCATTCGATGGGCTAACGGAGGCCTGTAACTCCTGTCATCAGGCAACGAAGTTCGGCTTCAACGTGGTCACTCGCCCGACGGCGAATCCCTACTCGAACCAGCAGTTTCAGGCGGCGCATTAAAGTTACTCCTGACGTGAACATCCGCTCAATCCGCAGCAGCCGAGCTGTGCTACAATTGTTACAGTTTTGTGGTACGAAGGACTTTCATGAAAAGTGACGCGCGCAAGTTAAAGGACATAATGACGATCGCGGAAGAGAGAGGTCTATTCCGTGGAGCGCGAACTAAAGTGATGCGGGGCCGCATGCCTGAAGCTCTTGTTAGCAAGGCGAAAGCCCGCACCGGTATAAAGTCGGACACAGAGCTACTTGAAGTGGCATTAGCCAACCTGGCTGTAGCCGACGATTACCCCGAGTGGCTGCTCTCCCAGAGGGGTACGATCAGCGGGGACGTCGATCTTGAGTTCTGATTTTGAGCGTTCGCTGCGGCGGCTAAAGCCCCATAAACACCGGCGGCAGTTAAAGCCGCGTAAAGAGTCAGAACTTTCCTTCCTTGACACTAGTTCTGATAAACCTCGCGCTCTTCTCTACGACACGACGGTATACGTGGATATTCTCCACGGACTCTTTCCTCCAGCCCAGGAAACAATGCTGCGAGCGGCGGACGCGTGGCATTCTACCGTCGTTGAAAACGAATTAGCATCTGCTTGCGATTTACTTGATCCAGCCCACGCCAACACTCGAGATGTAATCAAGCAAATCATAGCGACAATTGACCGAATGCCGCCGCATCGCATGATCTCGCCGGATCGCGAGATATGGCGCGATGCCGGCATCCTCACGGGCACTATTGCTCGCCTTCAAGGAACACCCAGGTCCGACCGGCGCCGCATTTTGAATGACGCATTGAT
>QHXD01000345.1:0-878 GCA_003223895.1 Acidobacteriota bacterium | reverse complement strand
GACGGGTGATGTTTTACAAAATATGAGAAAGGTGGATTCATCTGTAGCGGCGGTCTATGACAGCCGGCGCTCACAGAGCGCCGCTACAGTGTGGCCTTAGCTCTTAGAAATCCGACGGGGCGGGTGCATTGTTGCCGTCCCAATCTTTGACGGATCCATCCGGGCCCTTCAGAAAACCCAGAAGACAGCCGTTCGAACCGTCCCGCAGATGATGGCACCGCGCTTTGACGTTGTCGCCTGGTTTGATGTAGCCGGCGGTGACTCCGATTCTCTCGAGCCCGGTGCGACCGGTTGCCTCCAGCGCCCAAATTTCCGGCTCACCTTTCTGGTCCTTGACCTCCAGGTAGACCCAGGAATGCGGAACGACCAGGTGTACTTCTTTGACCACACCTGCAATATCCATAAACGTGTCGGCGTAGTTGCCGTGGGAATGGTGCGCCCACGCCGGCAGGACGAAAGCAATCGCACAAATCGTCAGAAGACCAAGACCTGTTGTGAACCGCATGTTCACCCTCCACTTACGAGATAAAGAAAGAAAAAGGTTTCACGATTAGCGGGGCGGGCCTCCTCGACCTCCGCCGGCGCCGGGAGCGTCAATCCCGCCCTGGCCTTGCCCGCGGCCCGCTCGGTTAACGCGGGGTGGCGCCGGGAATCCGTTGGAGTAGTAAGACTGATAGCGAAGCCCAACTCCATTCTCGTCGAGCCATCCCAGCGATTGCTGAAAGAACCCCGGCTCCGGGTAACCCGCCGGCACGGTTCCCTCTATGATATACAGCTTGTTTTCATGCATGTAAATCCCTGCGAAGGTACGGGATTTATCGGCGTTGTTGGTGAGCTGTAACTGATTTCCTTCGACCTGGTCGACGACACCCCACACA
>QHXD01000344.1:4826-8720 GCA_003223895.1 Acidobacteriota bacterium | reverse complement strand
TCCATTCCGCCTTTCTTCTCGAGGATGGAAATCAGAACGGTGACGCCGCACACCATCAGGATGACGTTCCACGGGATCGACTTGACGGCCGCTTCTTCCCTGGTTGCCCGGCAGACTGTGAGGATCACTGCGCCGATGATCGCACCCATACCGACATCGATACCAAAAAACGATACGGAAATAAGCAGCGCGCCGATGATCACCAGAGTCAACTTCTGCTCCCACGTGAAGGCGCCTTCATCCCGCAAAAGCGATTCGTCCAGCCGCACCGCTTTTCGCGATGCCGTACGGGAGAAGAGCTTGTATCCGCCCAGAAGAAAGTATCCCGTTAAACCGACGAAGCCTTCGGCAATAAAGTTGTTGAGGAATGTTGGCCACTCCTGGCCCGTAATCCCGATCCGGGCGAGAAGACCGTTGGCGATCACTCCCGTCGGAGCGAATGGCGATAAGGCCCCCGAATTGGCCCCGCAACACACCGCCACCGTCATCAGGAAGCCGCTGATTCCCATATTGCCGGCAACAGTCATCGCGATCGGCGCCAGCAGCGCCGTCGTCGCGATGTTTCCCGCCCCAATCGTTGCCAGGGCAGCCGCCAGGAAAAAGAAAATGACAGGAATCATCCCAACGTTCCCGCGTGCCAGCTTGACGCTCTGCTTCGCGATCTTGTCGAGCGTTCCGTTCACGTTCGCTTGACTGAATAACAGCGTCACTCCAACCAGAATCAGAAACAGGCTTGTCGGAAATCCCGCCGTGACCTCCGCGACTCTCATGCCTCCGAAAAATACGCCGATGATGAATGCAAAGGCTATCGCCAGGAATCCGACATTGATTTCCGAGACACAACTGATGATGATTGCAACCGCAAACGCTATAATCGAGAGCAATTGAATGCTCATGGCCGTGGACTCTACCAGATTTGGCAATTCGGGGACAGACGTATAAATTACCCAATTAACCCGTTCATAATTAGGCACTTTTACCCGATTGTTGACAAATTCGATCAAACAAGGAAGAATCAGCGGTTATCGAGGTTTTTAGGATGCCTACCTGGAAGGAAAAACTCTCTATTACGATGGAGCCGCAGCTTGTTGAAGAAATCGACGCCTTCGAATCCCAGATCGCGTTGCGGCGAAGCGGAAAACTGGACGAGAAGATTTTTGCCGAGACGCGATTGCGCCGGGGCGTTTACGGCCAGCGTTACGACAACGGCCACCGGAACGACGGAGTTCGCACTCAGGAACTTAACTTCTCGAGCGATCTGACAAAAGGTCCCGATACACTGTGGGACGCGCCGGGGATGCAGCGTATCAAGATTCCCTTCGGCGGGGTCACACCCGACCAGATGGACACTTTGGCGGACCTCGCAGAAGAGTATTCCGACAGCGTCCTCCATGTCACCACGCGCCAGGATTTTCAGCTTCACTACGTTCACATCGACGACACACCGAATCTGATGCGAAGACTCGCGGCCGTAGGTATTACGACTCGCGAAGCGTGCGGCAACTCGGTCCGCAACGTTACGGCCTGCCCGCTGGCAGGTGTTTGCCACGGCGAAGTTTTCGATGTGACGCCATATGCCAGGGCTACAGCGAAATTCCTGCTCGGCCATCCCGATGCTCAGGGCTTCGGACGAAAGTTCAAGATCGCCTTCTCCGGATGCCGCGAACGCGCTTGCGGCCTCGTCAACATGCACGACATGGGTGGAATTGCCGTCACCCGAACGGAAAATGGAATGGAAAAGCGCGGATTCGAGCTCTATGTCGGCGGTGGACTGGGCGCCGTTCCGCACGACGCCAAGCTGTTCGAACCGTTTCTGCCCGAAGAGGAACTGCTGCCGACCGCACAAGCCGTTGCTCGAGTCTTCGCCCGGCTGGGAGAGAAGAAAAACCGCGCGGCTGCCCGTATCAAGTTCCTTGTGGCGAAACTGGGTATCGAGGAGTTCCGAAGGCTCGTGCTCGAAGAACGGAAGACGATGGTGCCGGATCCGCGGTGGACCGGCTACCTGCCGGAAGTGGCCGAATTCAAGGAGAATCCGCTCAAAGAACCTGTTCCGCTGAATGGCCAGCGGCCCGAAGGTTTTGAGAAGTGGTACTCCACAAATGTATATCGCCAAAAGCAGGCCGGCTATGCCGTGGCAACCATCACGTTACCGCTGGGGGATCTGACCTCGTCGCAGATGCGGCAGCTGGCCGACCTGGCCCGGAGCTTCACGGGAGACAACGTTAGGACTACCGTTGAACAGAACATCGTGCTGCGATGGGTATCCGAAGCCGACCTTCCTGAGCTCTACCGCGAGCTCGTGCGCATGGGGCTGGGAGAACCTGGAGCCGGCACCATTGTCGATGTGACGGCCTGTCCGGGTACGGACACCTGCAAGCTCGGCATTGCCTCCTCGCGCGGTCTTGCCGCGGAGATCCGCACGCGTCTGGCGGCCAAACTTTTCACTCTCGACGAGGCTGTGAAGAATCTCCACATCAAGATCAGCGGGTGCTTCAATTCCTGCGGCCAGCACCACATCAGCGACCTTGGTTTTTACGGCACCAGCCGAACGATCGGCAATCGCAAGGTCCCGCATTTCCAGGTTGTGCTCGGCGGCAAATGGGAAGACAACGCCGGCGCATATGGTCTGGCGATCGGCACAGTTCCATCCAAGAGCATCCCTGAAGTGATCGAGCGGATCACAGGCCGGTATGTCCGGGACCGCAACGGCAACGAGACTTTCCAGGAATTCATCAAGCGGATTGGGAAACAGGAGCTGAGGGGCATGCTCGAGAATTTAATGCAGGTGCCCGCGTACGAAAAAGACCGGTCCTTCTATTCCGATTGGGGCGACCCGCGGGAATTCACCATCGGCGACCTGGGAATGGGAGAGTGCGCCGGCGAAGTGGTATCGGCGGCGCAGTTCGATCTGGCGGATGCCGAACGGCTCGTTTTTGAAGGTCAGCTGCATCTGGATAGCGGCGACTATGCTCAGGCCGATGCGCTCGCTTACCGTGCAATGATTCAGGCTGCCTTATCACTGGTCAAGACGCAGTTTCAGAGTGTGCGTAACGACTCGGATACCGTCGTGAGTGAATTTCGAGCGCGGTTCTACGATACCAACATCCTCGGCGACCGATATGCCGGCAACAAGTTTGCGCAGTACCTGTTCAGGCGCCATGATTCGCCTCCCCACGAGCATACGCTGGACCGCGCCCGCCGTATCGTGGAAGAGGCTCAACTGTTTATCGAAGCGGTCTACGCCTGCCACGATTCCCTTACGGAACGGGGCTCGGCGCCCATCTCGATAAAGGCCGTTGGAAAGCCGTAATGGAAGTTCAGCGGTTTGGGGTCAAATTCTTCGTGGCCGATCCGCCGTCTGTCCGGCTGCACGACTTCATTCAGATCTTCCACGGCTGGATTCAAAAACAGACGGTGGAGAACCACCTTCTGATCGACGTCCATAATTACAGCCACATTCATAACGGTCCCGGTATCCTGCTGGTCGCACACGAGGGAAACTTCAGCATGGACATGGCTGATGGCCTGCCTGGACTTCTGTACTGCCGCAAGACGCCGACCACGGGAACGCCGGTTGATCATCTGGAGACGATTCTGAAGTCAGCGCTCCAGGCGTGCAACCTTCTGGAAGGGGAGGTCCGGTTCAGGATGGACGATTTCCTCCTCCTCGCGAACGACAGATTGAACGCTCCCAACGACGACGAGTGTTTCTCCCAGCTGAAACCGATCGTATCCGATGCACTCGAACGCGTCTTCGGTCACACGAAGTACACGCTGACGCGTCACAGCGAGAATCCAAAGGAACGGCTCGTAGTTCGTGTGGCGGGGAACTGAATCAGCCGCGGATTACGCGCATTACGCGGATGGGCGCGCAGCACAGGGTAATCCTGGCCG
>QHXD01000344.1:0-4639 GCA_003223895.1 Acidobacteriota bacterium | reverse complement strand
TGCGGCGTTCAGCAAAAGGCCGGAGCGAATGGTACAGCGCACCGGGAGCATTGGCGACGCTGAACACAATCGTGGTCTTGTACTCTGAAGATGACGGCCGCGGCGCCGATGACGGGCTGATGAGCAGAAACCGCGTGTAGTTCTCAGCATGGTCCTGAATGGCGTCCGCTAAAATGACGCCGCCGTAAACCTGGGCCGCGCGCCGGCTCGCGACGGCCGCCGAGTCCCGCGATCCCTGGCGTATGACGTTTTCCACGGCTCCGGCTGTATCGTACACGGACACCGGCTGAATCTGAGGGTGCTGCCTGAAGAAATGCTCGCATTGTGCGAGCGCCACGGGATGAGAAAGCGCTTTTCGAACATCGTTCAATGCCACGCCGGGCGGCGCAATGAGCGCGAACACGATATGACGCACGGTCTCTCCGACAATTTTCACATCGTGCTCGAACAACAGGTCATAGCAGCGATGGATGGAGCCGGCCAGGGTATTCTCGATGGGAACAACTCCGAAACGCGCTTCGCCGCGGCTTACCGCATCGAAGACGTCTTCCAGGGTATCCCGCGGCAGCAATTTCGCGGTCGACGTGAGCAGATCGATGGCGGCGTCTTCGCTGTTTGCCCCGCGCGTGCCCTGGTACGCGGCATCGAAAATTTCGCTCATTCAGCGCATGATATCAGTAAACTACTTCCCGGGAGGTTGATATGAGCCAGACAATCACTTTCAAACGACCCGATGGAAAAGAATGCTCCGGTTTCTATGTCGAGCCCGCAGCGGGCGCGAAGGCGCCGGGAGTCGTCGTGATACAGGAATGGTGGGGACTCAACGATCAAATCAAAGGCGAGGCGAATCGCCTTGCAGCCGCCGGCTACAGGGCATTGGTTCCCGATCTCTACCGCGGCAAACTGGGGCTCGACGCAAAAGAAGCCGAGCACCTCATGACCAACCTCAATTTCGCCGATGCCGCCGGCCAGGATATTCGCGGAGCCGTGCAGTACCTGAAGTCCGGAGGCGGAAAAGTCGGCGTTACGGGTTTTTGCATGGGCGGCGCGCTGACGATCCTGTCCGCCGTATTCGTCCCTGAGCTGGATGCGTCCGTGAGCTGGTATGGCTTTCCTCCGCTCGACTATGTGGACGCAACCAAGATCAAGGCCCCGCTGATGGGCCACTTCGCCATCGACGATGCTTACTTCCCCATCCAGCAGGTCGATGCTCTGGAAGCCAAGCTTCAGCAGGCCGGCGTGAAATGTGAGTTCCATCGTTACAAAGCTACACACGCATTTGCGAATGAAACACACACGAATCCCCAGGCTCCCATGAGATATGATGCTGCCCTCACCGAAACCGCCTGGCAGCGGACTTTCGCCTTCTTCAAGCAGCACCTGGCCATCTCCAGGCAGCACTTGGCGTAGCAGTCCAGGGAAATGCCCGCCGAACTCGGCGGGCTTTTTGTTTTATGAGCTTGCCGCTCGAAAATATTACTGTCGGGATTACGGAACATCGATTCACGAAGGAATTCGCAGCACTCTTCGAGAAGCTGGGAGCGCAGGTCTATGCCTGTCCGCTCCTGGAAGAAAGGCCGGTCGAGAACCGCGAGGAACTGAAAGACTTCGTCCGGCTCGTGGTGTCCGGAAATCTCGATCTCATGATCTTCCTCACCGGCGTGGGAGCGAAGTTTCTCATTGCCGAAGCGGAATCGAATGGGTTGAAAGATGAGTTTCTCAGGGCGCTTGGCAATCTGACGGTCGTCGTGCGAGGGCCAAAACCCGTCGCCGCCCTCCGGCAGTTTGGCGTGAAGGTGGATGTCATACCGGAGAATCCGACGACAGAAGGAGTCATCGAAGCGCTTCGGCCGCGAGATCTGAAGGACCGCCGGATCGGCGTGCAATTGTACGGAGTTCCGAATCCGCAACTGGTTTCTGCTCTTGAAGCGCGCGGTGCGAAAGTCCTGCCGGTGCAGGTTTATGCCTATGGCGCCGCCGCGGATCCCAGTTCCGTTCGGGCTCTTGTAGCGAAGATCATGAACCGTGAAATCCAGGTTCTGGCATTTACCAGTGCGCCTCAGGTTCACATGTTGTTCGACATTGCCTCGCAGCTTGGAATCTCGGCGGAGCTCGAACAGGCATTGAATAATGGTGTGGTTATAGCCTCCATTGGGGAAGTGACCAGCCGCGCTCTGGGCGGGAAAGGTCTGGTTCCGGCCATCGTCCCGGAGCAGCCCAAGATGAAACCCATGGCGCAGGCCGTGGCCGAATACTTTGAGAGAGGAAGGAAACTGTAGCGGCGTCATAGAAAGTGTGAACGAATTGCCAGGACAGGGTGTTCCCCTCCTGGAACAGGAGGGGTGGCTGCGCCAGTAAGAAAAAGACGCGAAGCCTCCGAAGCGGCGCAGACGGGGTGGTCATTATGGTAAATGTTGACGTTGAAACGTTATCCGGGACTGACCACCCCGTCTGCGCCTTCATAAGGAGGCTTCGCAGCATTTTCTTGATGGCGCAGCCACCCCTCCTCTCCGGGGGAGGGGAACACCCTTCCCTGCAATTTATTCACACCTTCATAGACCGCCGCTACAGTTCCGAAAGCAATGTTTTACCCGATATATCTGAACCTCAAAGGAAAACGCGTGGTGGTCATTGGCGGCGGCGAAGTTGCCGAGAGAAAGACCGAGTCGCTCCTCGACACCGGAGCATCCGTTACTGTCATCGGCCCTGACGTGACACCGCGGCTCGCCTCACTTGCGAATGCGAAGCGGATTGAGTTGCACAGGCGGGGATATGTTCCCGGTGACTGCAAGGAAGCAGCGCTGGTCCTTTCGGCAACAGATGATCCGGAAGTGAGCCGTGCCGTATGGGAGGAAGCAAAGGCGGGGGACATTCTGGTGAATACCGCGGATGTGCCTGCGCTCTGCGACTTCATCATGCCCGCGGTAATTCGGCGCGGCGAACTTACGATCGCGATCTCAACCGGCGGCACGAGCCCCGCGCTGGCATCGAGATTAAAGGAAGAACTGTCGCACGTCCTCGGACCGGAATACGAGTTGTTGCTGGAGCTGCTGGCGCGCGTGCGGCCGGAGATTCAACAGCGGATTCAGGACGAGCGCGCCCGGAAGGCGTTACATTATCGAATCCTGGATTCGGATGTGATTGCGCTCCTTCAGAAGAATGACAGCGATGCGGCGGCTCGGCGGCTGCGGGAGATCATCGAGGATTTCGCGTGTCACGAGAGAACAACGTGAAGCATCCTGGAACGGTATACATTGTCGGCGCGGGACCGGGAAATCCGGACCTTATCACGGTGCGCGGGCTCGCATGCCTGCGCGAAGCCGACGTGGTGCTTCACGATCGTCTGATCGATATGCGCCTGCTCGATGAAGTGCGTTTGGACGCCGAGATCATCAACGTTGGCAAAGAAGCCGGCGATGAGGATCTTCAGCAGCAACGCATCCATTGGCTCATGATCGAGAAGGCGCGCGAAGGAAAAACCGTATGCCGCCTGAAAGGTGGCGATCCGTTCGTGTTCGGCCGGGGCGCCGAGGAAGCCCGCGCCCTTTCTCAGGCGGGAATCCCTTCCGAAATTGTTCCGGGCGTCTCGAGCGCCATCGCTGTGCCCGCATACGCCGGAATTCCGGTGACCCACCGCGATCACGCGCATTCCTTCATGGTGATCGCGGGCAGCCGTTCGCACGATCTCGAATCGGGGGAGTGGCTCGCTGCGCGCGCTCTGGTAAAGGCCGGCGGAACGGTGGTGGTGCTGATGGGACTTGCTCGCCTTCGCGCTATTGTGGAGAGCCTTCTGGCCGGCGACTGCCCGTCGACGATGCCGGTCGCAGTCATTTCGAATGGCACGCGTCCCGATCAGGAATGCTGGATCGGAACTCTTGGTGACATTACGAACCGCGCTCAAGGTATGAAGGCACCATCCATCATCATCGTCGGCGAAGTTGTCTCGCTCCGGAATGAGATTCAGTGGCTGGAGCTGGCAGCAAAGCTGTGAATCGACATGAGGCCGGCATGATTCCCCTCCTAAGTTAGGAGGGGTGGCTGCGCCATCAAGAAAATGCCGCGGAGCCTCCTTAAGAAGGCGCAGACGGGGTGGTTCCCTTTTGGAACCACCCCGCCTGCTCGGCCTTTTCTGGAATTTGATGGCCTCGCAGGCACCCCTCCTAACTCAGGAGGGGAATTTCAAACACGCAACTGCAATTCACTCACACTTTTTGGTGCAGGCGCCGACGATCATCATGACGCTCTCCGAATTCCGCCACATTCGTTACCGCATCCAGCCGCACATCCGGATGACTCCGATCGTTCCCTCCGAAATTCCCAACCTGTTTCTCAAACTCGAGAACCTCCAGTACACCCACTCCTTCAAAATCCGCGGTGCGTTCGCGCACATCCTCGACTTGATAGATGCCGGCGACAAGCGCCGGATACTCACAGTTTCTGCCGGAAATCATGGTCTGGCCATTGCACGTGCGGCCTGGACCTTCAAGCTGCCGTGCACTGTCGTCGTGCCTGCCTCTGCACCAAAAACGAAAATCGACGCGATTCAAAAGTACGATGTCGATTTGCGGATCGAAGGCGCGAACTACGATGAAGCGGAAGCGCATGCGCTCGGCCTGGCAAAGAACACGGAAGAGTACGC
>QHXD01000343.1 GCA_003223895.1 Acidobacteriota bacterium | reverse complement strand
GATCAACGATGGAATCACCAACTGCGCACCCGGAATTCCTTCAGCCATCGTGGTTGCGCTGCCGAGGAGCGCACCCTCGAGGCCCAGCAGGAGCGTGCTGCCGAAGCGGAACGAATCTGCCACGGCATCGAGCTTGCTCAGGGGCATATAGCGAAGCGACTCAAAATTGTCTCCGACGTTTATTCCCTGCGCGGCGTACCTTCGGGCAATATCCTTGGTATTGGCGAGCTTGTTCGCAGCTCGAAAAGTCTTGATCAGGCCTTCTTCGATCCATTCGTGAATCTGATCCGCAAGACCTCGAAGCGCCCGGCTGTTGGACTGGCGGCCGCTGTTCAAGAGCCTGGCCATCGGCCGCCCGGCAGTTTCAAGCAGACGCTGAACGGCGTTGGGTTGCACACGATGCTGCGCAAGCTCGCGAATAACCTGATGTTCGTATTCTGTGAAGACCGGTGAAACAGAACTCATTCGTTCAGTATAACAGGGGGAATCCCCCGAATTTACGTCCTCCGGCTGAAGCGGAATTCCTTTGACGCAGCCAGCTGCCGGTACGAACCGAACCGCGTGTCGGCATTTTCGACGAAATCCAGTGGAGTAGGAGGATCATCCTCACCTGTGTATACCTGAATCACCTGGTACGTGGTCTTTCGTTGAGCCGGTGTGCGGCCGGCATCGCGGATAAGTCGGCGCAGCTCGCGGGGCTGGATAAGCTGGCCGTACTGCGCACCTGCCGATGTGGAGATGCTTTCGTTCATGAGTGTTCCACCAACGTCGTTTGCTCCCGCGGCCAGCAGATACTGCGCGAGCTTGGGCCCTTCCTTCACCCATGAAGATTGAATATTCCTGATCGAGGAACCAAGCATCAGGCGCGCGACGGCATGCATTTTCACAACTTCCATTCCGCTCGCTCCGGGCCTGAGATTCCCGACGAGGCCATGGTGATACATCGGCGCCTCCTGATAGATCATCGAGAGGGGAACGAATTCGGTAATCCCATGCGTGTCGTGCTGGATGTCCCTCAGCAGGTTCATGTGTTTGACCCAGTGAACAGGAGTCTCGATATGACCGTACATGATCGTCGAGGTGGTCGGAATTCCCAGGCTATGCGCCGTGGTGATCACCTCGATCCACCGTTTCACGGTGATGCGTCCTGGGGAAATCGCATCGCGAATTTCCTGATCGAGAATTTCCGCAGAGGTGCCTGGAAGCGATCCCAGGCCTGCTTCTTTGAGGGCGGCCAGATACTGCTCGATCGAGGTGCCGGAACGCGATGCTCCATACAGGACCTCTTCCGGTGAAAACGCGTGGATATGAACGCTTGGCACAGCCGACTTCACGGCACGCGTCAGCTCGATATAGAGACCGCCGTCCATATCCGGAGGAAGTCCTGCCTGCATGCAAACTTCGGTGGCACCCATGTCCACGGCTTCCTGCGTGCGGCGGATGATCTCCTGAAGGGGCAGAAAGTAGCCTTCCTCGTTGCGGTATGTACGGCTGAAGGCGCAGAACCCGCAATGCTTCACGCACACATTCGTGAAGTTCACATTGCGGTTGACGACGTATGTCACCACGTCGCCGACCTGACGCCTGCGTAACTCGTCGGCTGCTGCGACGGTCGCCTGAAACTCCGGACCGCTCGTTTCGCACAGTTGCAGGGCTTCCTGCCACGAAATATCTTCGCCCTCCAGGGCCCGCGCGAGAATCCGGGTGACGGCCGATGTCATAGTACTCCCTCCAGAATGTCGGCTCGGAGTTTCGACGCGACCGGTTGCAATCCTGCCGGTAGAAAGTCCGGACGGTCGATGTAGTCTTCATAAATCGCCAATCGTTCGCTGAGACTGAACCCAGCCTCGCGGCAGGTCGTCGCGAGAGCGTCAATGTGCGGCCACGCGGCTTCCGGATTGACGTAATCCTGAGTGACGGGCGAAATCCCGCCCCAGTCGTTGATACCTGCAGCGAGGAGCAGTTTGTGATCATGGGGATTGAGGTTCGGCGGAGCCTGAATATTCATTGTTCCTCCGAGCAGCAAGCGTGCGGTGGCCACGGTCCTTGCAATCTCGGCGGAGTCCGGCTCCGCGAATCCGGCCATCCGCGTACCGGGTTTGGCGCGGAAGTTTTGAATGATCACTTCCTGGATGTGTCCATACGTCTCATGAAGCTCGCGAATGGCGATCAGGCTGTCCACGCGTTCCTGGCGTGTTTCTCCGATCCCGATGAGAATGCCGGTTGTGAACGCGATGCCAAGCTCTCCGGCCTCGCGCAACATGCGCAGGCGGACGGCGGGATCCTTGTCCGGTGCGGAGAAGTGAGGCATACCTTTGAGAGACAGCCTGGGACTCACGTTTTCGAGCATCAGGCCGAGGCTGGCGTTGACGGGCTTGAGCAGTTTCATCTCGTCGCGAGTGAGAATCCCCGCATTCGTGTGGGGAAGGAATCCGCGTTCGATCGCCATTTCGCAGGCCCGGTGAACGTATTCGGCGGTAGTGCGGTGACCGAATCGTGAAAGAGTGTCGCGATACTGCGGAAAGGCAAGCTCCGGCTTGTCGCCCAGGCACATCAAGGCTTCTTTGCAACCGCGTTCGCTGCCTCGCCCGAGCACATCGGCGATATCGTCGGGCGTCATCGTCCACGCGCCAGGCTCGTTTGGATCTTTCCGGAACGTGCAATACGAGCAACGGTCGCGGCACAGGTTCGTGACCGGGAGAAAAATCTTTCTCGAGTAGGTAACGATCCTGCCTTTGAATCGATCGCGCAGTTTGCCGGCCGTATCGAGCAGGGAATCCAGTTCCTGGTCCGGGCAATCGATAAGGCGATAGCCGTCTTCCCTTGAAAGAGCCATGGCCCATTGAGTGTACTCTTATTTTGTGTGGCTGGAGCGTCTGCCTTGCATGTGTTCGTCGGCGAGCCGCAGAAGTTCGTCGGCGGTTTCGGGAGGATTCTGGCTGACGGAGTAACCGATGCTGCACTCGACGGTGAGGGGGAGGCCGCGGTAGAGAGCCAGGGCATTAAGTTTTTGCTGGACGCGATGGACGACGACCTCGGCGTCCTTCGCGCCGGCTTCAATCAACAGGGCGGCAAATTCGTCGCCGCCGTAGCGAGCCACGAGGTCCGTGCTGCGGGAAGACTCGACCAGCGCATCGGCCACGGTGCGAAGGACGTCGTCACCAACGCTGTAACCGAAGCGGTCGTTGATGTCCTTCAAGTGCACTACATCGACCACGAGCACAAGAACACTCGAACCTCTTCGTTTCGTTCCGGCTGTAAGGCGCCGATAAAGTTCGTGGAACGCGCGGCGGCCGGGCAATCCGGTGAGCGGATCGGGGACGTGTCGCGCAAGCAGCCGGTCTGCTTCGTACAAACGCCCTGCAAGCACGCGCAGGAGCGCCACGGACATTTCTCTGGAGAGCTGTAGCATCTCCAGGAAATCTTCCCGGAGTATGGCGATGCAGCGCGTGCGTACCAGCGTAACGACACTTGCGGATCGAGGACGCTCTCGAAGCACACCGAGCTCACCGAAGATTTCGCCCGCGCCCAGCTCGCCCAAAAACATCTCGACCGGGCTGTCGGGCAGGGATTCCACAACGCGCGCGCGTCCTGAAACGATCGCGTAAGTGTGCAATCCCACATCGTCCTGACGGACGATGACGTGGCCGGGCGGGTACGTGTGTTCGGTTGCCCGGCTGGCCAGATGTTCCAGCAGGTCGGGAGTCAGGGTTGCAAAGAGCGGAATCGACGCCAGCGCTTCGGCCAACCGGCCCGTCGATGCCGGCAATTCGTGGTCGGCGGCAGGCTCCGGGATTTCACCCACACGCCGTGCTGGCGAAGTAACTTCGACGGCGTTTCCGTTCATCGTCCGTGCGAGCCATGCGCGAACGCGCGTACGCAGCATGGGTGGACTGAAGGGTTTTGCGAGATAGTCTGTCGCGATACTTTCCGCGCTGTACAACGTGTCGGTCGCCCCACCATCCTCTGTCAAAAGAATGATAGGCAGATCGGGTTTCCCGAGGCGGCTTCGCAAAAGCTGAATGAAGCTTGCGCCGTCTCCATCCGTCAGTCTCGTATTGATGATGACGAGATCGGGAGAGTAAACCGAAACAAGATCGAGGGCGGTTCGGCCATCGGGCGCCGGTGTGAGGCGAAGGCCATCATCGGGCAGCACCTGTTCAATAGCCGCGACGTCTCCCTGCTGCGCGCTCACAATCATGACCCGCCCGCCCGCAATCGGGCGGCGAGCGAGGGCGGACGATTCCGCCACTGTTCTCTCCCAACCTCGCCCGGCAACCTCGAATTCCATTCCTTCCGCCGCCGCGAAGACATCCAGCGGCCATCCCATCACGGTCACGCGGGAGCGTTGAATCTCTTCAAGCCGCTTGAGGCACTCGTCGTCGTGCGTTGGATCGTGATGAAACAAGGCAACACGCGGTACTCCGGCCGCGGCGCAAATGTCGGTCGCGTAATCCGCCGGGCTGTGCCCCCATCCAAGCTTTGTGCGGTACTCTTCACTGGTGTACTGGGCATCGTGAATGACCAGGTCCGCACCTCTGAGAAATTCGATGTGCCGCTGATCACCGGGATGTTGAAACACGGGCCCGGGCGAATTCCAGAATGGTTCGTGATCGGTGACATATGCGATCGTCGACGTGTGATTGAGGTATTGAGTTTCGACAAGAACATTGCCGATGCGGAAGAAGCCCTCTTCGAGCTCGGTGTAATGAAGGCGGCTGGCCAGTTCCTTGAGCTTGACCGGGAAATACGAATATTGCATCTGGCCGGAAAGCGAATCTTCGAGACTTCGCTGGAAAGTAGACGAACCGTAGATATTCAACTCGGTTCCGGGCAGGAAAGCCGGGGTGAAGAAAGGGAAACCCTGAATGTGATCCCAGTGCGTATGCCCGATCAGCAGATGAATGCGATGCGGGCTGGGACGTCGCAGCATGTCCAGACCAAGAACCCGAATGCCTGTGCCGGAATCCAGGACGAGCGTTGTTCCATCCGTGGTTGTCAACTCCACACAAGAGGTGTTGCCGCCGTAAACCGCCGTTCTGTGTCCCGGTGTCGGGATCGACCCTCGCGTACCCCAAAAGCGAACACGCATGATTAATTTAATTTTGATCTATTTGCCGCCGCAGCCGCCACGGTCTTTTGAAGAGAACCTGCAAGTCTTTATAGATATTACAGAATCGGCCCATAGATATTGCAGGATGTCTATCCAAAGTATATTGTCCGTCCATGTCTGAATATTCGAAAAACTCACCCGTTTACGACGAGCGTCCGTGGGGTAACTTTACAGTTCTCGACGAGGCGGAAAACTACAAGGTCAAACGCATCGAGGTTTTGCCGCAGAAGCGTTTGAGTTATCAAAAACATACATACCGTTCCGAGCATTGGATGGTCGTTCACGGCAGTGCCAAAGTCACCCTCGACGGCAGGGAAATCACTGTCAACTCAGGTGGCACTGTGGACGTGCCGGCCGGAGCCGCGCATCGCATTGAAAACGTGGGGACCGAGAAGCTGGTCTTCATCGAGATCCAGCGTGGGTCTTACCTTGGGGAGGACGATATCCAACGCCTTCAAGACGATTACGGCCGGGGATAAAAAATGGGGGGAGATCAGCCGCGAATTACGCCAATGACGCGAATGGGGCGCAAAAAGAACCTTTGATGCGCCCCATTCGCGTCATTGGCGTAATTCGCGGCTAAGCTCCCGGCCCATTACTGTATAATTCACACCGCCCT
The DNA here is from genome assembly GCA_003223895.1 of Acidobacteriota bacterium. Classification (GTDB taxonomy): domain Bacteria; phylum Acidobacteriota; class Terriglobia; order 20CM-2-55-15; family 20CM-2-55-15; genus 20CM-2-55-15. Next base: position 893 of record QHXD01000343.1, on the reverse strand, counting down.
TCCCCATTTCCCCGCTTCTCCACATGATTTCCGACGAAGAGCTTTTCTTTCTCTACGGGAAGAATGCTGTCATTTCCCGTAAAGGCCGTTTTACATTTGTCCACCTGGATCGCCCGTCGGGCGAACTTGTGCGCGCCCGGACCGAGAGCTTCGATCCCGACGAGTTTTTCCAGTGCGATTGCCGAATATGCCAGCTCACCAAAGAAGGCGGAGTCGTAATATTTGATGATTCCGGCTACGAAGATGAGGAGATCCTTCTCGAATGAGAACAAAACTCTAGTCAGGTTAAGGACAATTCTTTAGGATCTAACCATGGCTCCACGAAATCGGAATTTGATCCTGGGCTCCGGGTTGGTCCTGGTCGTGTGTCTTGCCGCCATCGTCTACGTCGTGCCCCGGTCCGACGTTCTCACCGAAAGTCTTCCGGGAAGGATTTCGGATCGCGACTTCTGGACTCTCGTCAGCGATTTCTCCGAGAACGGAGGGTTCTTCCGCTCCGATAACTTCGTTTCTAACGAGACGACGTTCCAATATGTCATTCCAGACCTGAAGGAAAGGACGAAACCAGGCGGCGTGTATCTCGGAGTAGGCCCGGACCAGAATTTCACCTACATTGCGGCGATTCGGCCGAAGGTGGCATTCACCGTGGATATCCGGAAGCAGAATATGCTCGAGCACCTGATGTACAAGGCTTTGTTCGAGCTTTCCGAGGATCGGGCGCAGTTTCTATCCAGGCTGTTTTCCCGCCGGGTGCCGGCCGGCGCGGGAGACAAAAGTACGGCGGAGTTGCTTGGGGCTTTCAACGCTGCGGAATCCGATCCGGCCCTGCAGACGCAGAATCTGAAGGCGATCGTCGAGCGGCTTCGCGATTACCATGGCTTCTCGCTGACAGC
>QHXD01000342.1 GCA_003223895.1 Acidobacteriota bacterium | reverse complement strand
TTCCGGCTGGACCAGAATCCGCCGTTCAATCCCCGGATCGTGTTGAGCGGCCCGATGCTTTCCCTGGTACCGATCAACCCGTCAATTCCCATGCCACCGACTTGCAATGCGCAATTGGTCGCGGCGAAGCAGAACTGCGCGATTTACTCTGTGGGAGGAGTTGAGCCGACCATGCACACTCCGACCGTTCAACAATGGAGCCTCGCGGTGGAGCGCGGCATCACACAGAATCTCGCGATCCAGGTCAGCTATGTCGGTTCGCAGGCCTACCACACATTGCTTCCGATGAATTTGAACGCGCCCCATTCCCAGGTGTGTGATAACGCCGCGGGATGCCTGAGCGGCGGAGTCGGCAGGCCCGTGGTCACCGTACCGCAAGGGACTACGTACAACGCACCAACGGGAACCTGTGCCGGACCCTCGGGGACATCCATAGCGTGTTACCCCAATCCGTTCCAGAACAAGAGCAATTCTCAGATGTTTGCCGGAACCATGAGCTACAATTCAATGAACGTCTCCCTCGTCAAGCGCGCCAGCCGCGGCCTGGCATTCAAGACCAACTACACCTTCGGGAAGGCGATCGATTACAACTCGGCGGGCTCTTCCAACGCCGGAACGAATCAGCCGAAGGCGATCTTGAATCCCTTCAATCTCGCCCTCAGCAGGGGAATCGCGGCCTTCAGTCTCCGGCACCAGTTCAACGCGAATTTCGCCTACCAACTGCCATTCGGACAAGGGCAACGGATCGCCGGCGGCGCCAGCGGCCTGGTGAACAAACTCGTTGGCGGCTGGCAATGGAACGGAATCGTCAATGCCCAGAGCGGCTTTCCCTTCACGCCCCAAGTCGGCGCGAACGTCTCCGGGACCGGCGATACGGATAATCCCGACGTGCCCAATCACAATCCAGCCTTTAGCGGGCCCGTGATTCCTGGCAAGCCGGAGCAATGGTACGATCCCCGGGCTTTCTCGTTGCCGTTGTCCGGGACGTTCGGGAATGTATCGCGAGGGTCTTTAACCGGGCCGAGTCTGACCACTTTCGACACATCGTTGTTCAAGAAGATCAGCATCAATGAAAAGTGGAATTTGCAGTTCCGCGCGGAGGCGTTCAACGTTTTCAATCACGCGAACTTTGCGGAACCCAGCGCCGTGGTATTCCAGGGAAATAACTACAGCTCCTCGGCGGGCGTCATCACCAGCACGGCGACGACCTCGCGCCAGCTCCAGTTCGCATTGAAGCTTCTGTTCTGAGTTCGCCAATTCATTGAACGCGGGCTAAAGTAACCCACTACGGTTGATTATTCAGTCATGGTCAGGCGATAATGCCGCCAATTATTCCCGTACATATGGGTTCTCGAATTGAAGGAGGCTCAGCCGTGAATAAAACTTTTCGCTACGGAAAAGTTTGGCCATTAACGATGGTTTTAGCGGGATTCATCATTTGGCTGGCTTGATCGAGCGGGCTCCGCTGCGTTTCATCAAAGATCCTAATCCCAGCTTCAGCGCCGTGGCCGTCGACTCCGACAGCAACATGCTTGTGGTCGCGGACGAAAATATGTTTCGAATCATGGAGTACGACCGTCGAGACAGTACTCCTCCTCGAGCCCGTCTCACTGAGCCCAGGCGGATCATTTCGGGAACAAACACCAAGGCCGAGATGAAATGCGGAGTCTATATCGACCCCAAGACGAAAGAGATCTATGCCCTCAACGGGGACACGCAGAACTGGATGCCGATTTTTTCTACAGATGCTCGCGGAAATGCTGCGCCGAATCGGGCGCTGAATATTCCCGGCCACCCGTTCCAGCTGGCGGCGGACGAGGAGAATCAACTCCTTTACATGACCATCCAGAGCGAGAACCAGATCTCGGTTTATCGTAAGCAGGCGTCCGGGGGAGAGAAGCCCCTGCGGACCATTCGGGGCAACGACACTCACCTGGAGGACCCGCACGGAATTGCGCTGGACCTTAAAAACAAGCTCATCTTCGTAAGCAATTTTGGCAATGCCAACCTGAGGGAGGCAGGCGGACGATATGGAAAGTTTGATCCGCCCTCGATCACCGTTTACCCGATGGAAGGTTCAGGGAATATCAAGCCTGTACGCATCATTGAGGGACCGAAGACATTGATGAATTGGCCTGCACACATGGCCTTTCACGTAGAACGCCAGGAACTGTTTGTGGCCAATGATGCCGACAATTCAATCGTGGTATTTCGCGCGAGCGACCAGGGAGATGCGGCCCCGATCCGCGTCATCAAAGGTCCCAAAACCGGGATCAAAAGTCCGCCGGGAATTGCGCTGGACGCCAAATTGGGTGAACTGTATGTAGCGAACATGGGAACACCTTCCATCACGGTTTTCCCAGTGACGGCGACTGGCGATGTCCCTCCGTTGCGGACGATTCGAGGAGGACCCGCAAACGCGGTAGGGCTCATGATCGGCAACCCCGGAGCCGTTGGCTACGACAGCAAACGCGAACAAATTCTCGTGCCCAACTGAGTGGCCCATCCGCAAATTGCGATATTCGCCAGGTTGGCGAACGGAGGACAAGCCCCGGTTCGAGCGCTGTATGGTCAGGCCAGCAAACTGTCCCGAACAATGCACGACGTCCGCTACGACGCAGTGCATGATGAAATTGTTGTACCCGTCCCCTACGCTCAGGCAATCCTGACATTCCGCGGAGCAGCCGACGGACAGGAAGGCCCCATTCGAGTCATCCAGGGTCCGAAGACCGGAGCGATCGGCAGCCGGTTAGACGTCGACCCGATTCACAACGAGATTTTCACGTATACCGGCAATACTGTTACGGTTTATCCACGTGAAGCCAATGGTGACGTTGCGCCTGTTCGGGTCATCAAGGGTCCGGACACGCAGTTGAAGCGTCCGTACGGGATCGCCGTGGATCCAATCAACGACATCCTCGTCATCGGGTTAAATAGCAATTTCGGATCGGACGAACCCATCACGGTAGAGGACACTGAGAGCCTGGAGAAAGGCGCGATTCTCGTGTTCAATCGAACTGATAGCGGGAACGTGAAACCGCGCGGCGTCATCCGCGGGCCGAAGTCGGGGATCATTCGGATTAACCAGATGCAACTCTATCCACAGCGCAAGCTGATTGTCGGGGCTATGCCAGGCGTTATCGATAGCATGGAGCCCGATGGAGCCTTTTTGGGTGTCTGGTCCTACGATGATAATGGTGATGTCCCACCAAAGTGGAAGATTCCCGCAAATGATCGTACCCAACTCAAAAAACCCTTTGGTGTGGTATTGAATCCGAAAAACAAGGAAGTGATTATTTCGGACATGCGCAATCAGGGGGTCCTGGTGTTTTCAGTACCGGAAATCTTCTGAGAATGCCAGGTTTTCTCGGTTGTATTATGGCGGGCATCGAAACATCGGCGGTCTGCACGTAGCCGTGGGCTTTATGCCCGCGTTCAAACACAATTAAACAATTTTTCTGGCCGTATTTGAACGCGGGCATAAAGCCCACGGCTACGTGCTAAACCCACCTTGATTTCATTTGAGCAACAGTATTTCATCGCAGTCCGCTGCTTGACACTCCGATGCGAGCGATATACTCTCGCCGCAACTAAACCAGTTAATTATTGATCACGAGGCCCGGCCATCGAAGTAAACGGCGCGCGGGGACCGAACTTTGTAAGGAGGGGAGATGAAACGCATTTGGATTGCTTCGTTCATGGGCTTGTTGGCATCCACGATGACCTGCAGCAGCGTTTGGGCCCAGGCGACGGCTCAGATCAGCGGAGCCGTTCAGGATCAGAGCGGGGCGGTGTTGCCGGGCGTGGAAGTCACCGCAACGCAAACGGAGACGGGTGTCAGGAGGACGACTGTTACGAATGAACCCGGCCACTATGCGCTGCCCAATCTACCATTGGGTGCCTACAGGCTGGAGGCGGCTCTGCCGGGGTTCCGCACATTTGTACAGTCCGGCCTTGTGCTGCAGGTCAACAGCAATCCGACGATCAACATCGTGCTTCAGGTCGGGCAGGTGTCCGAGCAGGTTGAAGTGCAGGCCAATGCGGGTCTGGTGGAGACGCGCAGCCTCAGCGTCGGTCAGGTCATGGAAACAACGCGAATCGTGGAACTGCCACTGAACGGTCGCAACGCGCAGGAACTCGTACTGCTCGGCGGCGCAGCCCAACAGGTGTCTCCAGCCGGTGGCTACAGCTTCGGTGGGACGAGGCTGGCGATTGCGACGGCAGGCAGTATTGGTACGGGAACGGACTACACACTGGATGGGATTCGCCATATCGATCCTTACGATAGCTTGGCTTTGCCGCTTCCATTTCCGGATGCGCTGGCCGAGTTCAAAACAGAAATCGGCGGACAGTCGGCGCAGCAAGCTCGGGGATCGCAGGTGAGCGCGGTAACCAAGTCGGGCACGAATGCGCTCCACGGCGATCTGTTCGAATTTGTCCGCAACGATCTGTTCAATGCCACGACGTATTTCGCCGCGGTGGATCCCACAACGGGACAGAAGAAGCACAGCACGCTGAAGCGCAACCAGTTCGGCGGCACAATTGGCGGACCGATACTGAAGAACAAACTCTTTTTCTTTGGAGGTTATCAAGGCACAACGCTCCGCCAGGATGCGAAAAATCTTCGAAGTTTCGTTCCAACAGCCGCAATGCTTGCGGGCGACTTTACAGCTTTTGCCTCTGCAGCCTGCAATACCAGAGGCGCCGTTACGCTGAAGCCACCCTTTGTCAACAACCGGATCGACCCGAAGTCGTTCGATCCCGTCGCGTTGAAACTTTCGGCGCTCCTCCCGAAGACCGATAATCCCTGCGGCGAGGTGCTTTACGGCCAGAGAAACCCGATCGACGATAAACAGTGGGTGGCCAAGATTGATTATCAAGCGAGCGCGAAGCACTCGGTCTTCGGGCGTGTTCTGGCTTCGTATGAGGACAATCTCATTCCGAAGGAGCAGGAGAACATATTGAGTGCCGGACCGAATCGATATGACAGATCGTACGCATTTACGATCGGCAGCACCTATTTGATCAGTTCGAGTACAGTCAATGCATTCCGCGTATCTTATTCCAAGGTCACTCAAAGTCAGTACACGCCGAACTACGGTTTTACTGCCTCCTCGTTGGGCTCGAAGGTATACGACTATCTGCCCAATGTCATGGGTATCAACATCACCAGCGGTTTTTTGCTAACAGGGAACCCCCGCAGAATTGCCGCCAACCTTTACCAGCTTGCGGACGATGTCAGCTTGACTCGCGGCACCCATCAGTTCGGCTTCGGAGGCCGCCTGGCACAGTCGAGGACCATCGGAGAGACCGGCGACACCATTCTGCCGAACTTCACCGTCAGCGGCGAAGTCACCGGTACGGGATTGTCGGATTTTCTTTTGGGAAGAGTGGCAAGCTTCCTCCAGGGTATAGGTTCCGGCAATTACTTAAGGATGAAGTACGTCTCCTTGTATGCCCAGGACGCCTGGCAATTGAAGCCACGCTTCAACGTGAGCTATGGGTTGCGGTGGTCCCCGGTGCTTCCATTGGTAGACTACCGCCGGCCTGTACCGAATGTTTCGAACTTCGACGAGAACAGGTTCTTGCAGGGAATCCGCAGTCAGGTCTTTGTGAATGCGCCCCCGGGCTTCATCTACCCGGGGGATCCTGGATTGGTACAAGCCAATAATGGCGCCAATGCAGCGAAGCCGCAGGCGGATCTGTGGAAGCCCTATTGGAAAGACTTCGCGCCACGTCTGGGTTTCGCGTGGGATATCCGCGGCGATGGCCGCACCTCTCTACGCGCCTCTTACGGAATCAACTATGAAGAGTACGGCGCGCTTTACCGCCTCGGTACGGCACAACAGCAGCCACCCTGGGGTTCAAGCACAAGTCTACTT
>QHXD01000341.1 GCA_003223895.1 Acidobacteriota bacterium | reverse complement strand
CCGCGATGTCCATAAGGCGCAGAGTTGCCCGCATCCCAAAGTTTTCTGGTGAGAAACTCACGTGTCGAAATACCGGCCTGTGGGATTTGTTCGTTACAAAAAAACTGATCCGTAGTGCCGCAGAGATCGTGGCGCTTCAGATCCGTGTAGGCGCGCACGATCGCTCCCCCGTCTGATGTTCGCTCCAGCCGCGGTTTTTCTCCGTCCCGCGTCAGGTCGAAGATTAGAGGATGCGCACTGGTTTGCAGGTTACCTGGCGGGTTGAAAGGATTAGGTTCTATAAAGAACCGCCTCCGCAATCTCAGCGCGGGTACATGGCAAGTCGCGCAGCCGATATCTGCAAACAGGAAAGAGCCGGCTTCGGCGGCGCGCCTCTTCCGGCTGTCCTGTGGGATTACACGGCCGGGAGTTCCGAGTTGCGCTTGAAAGATGGTGACCGCCGTGATGTCGCCCACGCTCAGTTCATCGATAACGCCATCGCCGTCCGGGTCCAATATTGTTGGAAACAGGAACGAGAAGCGTTCCGTGGACTGCATCCCGTGGTGATGATTCATTGCGTTGTTCGAAAATTCCCGCAGAGAAACGACGGCGCCTTTTTGGTGGAATGGCCGGACAATCAGATCTTTGTTCACACCGCGAACCTGGCTCGTGTCGACGGCGCCGCCCGGCGCGGCTGTAATTGATCCAAAGTGGATGCCTTTCGTGATTAACGCCACAGTTACGTTTGAAGAATTGGCTCGCGCCTTCACAATGGCCTCGTTCCGAATTCCCAGCAGATCCTCGGTCATCTCTCGTGCGAGCATCTCAATCGGCCCTGCGCCCATCATTCCCAGCGTGTTTCGCTCATTGCTGAATTGGCCGGAAACCGATTCCGTAACCGGGTCCAGCACCTGGGCCAGCACAAACACGTTCGCCACGAAATCACCAGCGCCTCCGGCCCTGGGTTGGTTGTGGCATCCGGCGCACGAGCTCGCGTCGGGTCCCGAAGTGCGGAGCATAGGCGGAGCGCTTCCATAAATCCGTGCAGCGCCGCTACCTGTTGTTGCAGGCCGTCCTTGCCCATCGTATTTATTGAATACCGCATTGAAGAGGAGATCGCCATGCTGCACCACTTCGGCGAAGGAAAGCCGGCCGTCCTCGATATCCGTTTGGCTCAAGTGATATGGAATTGCAGGTCCGTCGCCGATCCGCTGACCGGTCGCGAGCCTTGTCAGGACTAAAGCGGACCCGAGGACACAAGCCCAGACTGAAATTTTCCAGCGATACATGATAGCTCCGATTTTTGTGGATTCTTTGGTGTTGCCGCCGGTCTTCAGTTGTCTTTTTCGAAAGAAAAAATGAAGCGAGAATTGAAGTGCCGGCTGTCTCCGGCGGCATTTACACCCAAAGGATCCTGCCGCACCTGGCCGCGCTCCCCGCTGTATTGACCGGTTCCGCCCGTCACTGCGCGTATGACGGAAATGCCGCCCTCCGGGCCATCTGTCCATAGGGCTCCTTCCGACAATAAGAAGATCTGCGTTGTGATAGCGTGAGGCACCTGGCCAGCGAGGATCTGAGAGCCGTCGAAGTTCATAACACCGCGGCAGATCCACTGTCCAATGCTGCCTGGAGAGTCTGGTCCGAAACTGTTGGGGTGAACGAAATCCCCTCCGGAAGGAATCGTGCCGCCGGGGTAAACCTTACCCTGAACGATAAAAGAGTTGCCGCGCCGTACTGCTCCCAGAACGTTGACATCGAACGGACTGAAGGGATTCGGATGGTTGTCGAATCGCCAGGTACGGCCGTCAATAGCGACATCGAATATCAACGTGCGCACGTGTTTGCCATTCGCACCTGCAGATTGGATCTGTGGCTCCGCGCTGAGCACTGCCGCCACAGAAATGATCGCCAGCAGTAAAAGCCTGATCTTTGTCATGGGGTCCTCCGAGAAATCGATTTCGAACTCGTGTCTTGTTCCTATTCCTACAGGCGGAAATCCGTCTTGAAACACGACACGCTGATAACGTGGACAAAGGTTTTTTAGTTTGCGGCTCTCCCGCGACACCCTTGATGCGTCATCTTTGATTGACGTATCGGCCCAAGGGCGGTAGGTTGGGCTTCTCTGGTTGGACAGAGGCTGAACATCACATGCAGGCAGAACAGTGGAAAGAAATTGAAAAGCTGTTTGAGGCTTCCATCGAACTGGAACCTGGACAGCGTGCTGATTTTCTGGCCGAAGCCTGTGCCAACGACCAGATTCGCCGGAAAGTGGAGTTGCTGCTCGCCGCCCGGGGTAAAGAGCCGAGTTTCATCGAACGGCCGGCGCTGGACCTGGCTGCTGAGATCGTTATGCACAGTGACGCCGAGAGCCGAGTCGGACGCACAATCGAGCAGTACCAGGTACTGTCTGTGATCGGAGCTGGAGGTATGGGCGTTGTTTACCGGGCTCGCGACACGAAACTGGGTCGCGATGTGGCGCTGAAAATCCTGCCCGATGAGTTCTCTCAGGACCCAGAGCGCGTGGCTCGTTCCGAACGAGAAGCGCGGCTGCTGGCGTCCTTGAACCATCCAAATATCGCCGCGATCTACGACATGAAGGAATGGGAAGGAAACCAGTGTCTGGTCCTGGAGTACATCCAGGGTGAGACATTGGCTGAAAAGCTGAAGCGCAGCCGGGTTCCGGTTGCCGAAGGGCTGGACATTTGCCGGCAGGTTGCGCGGGCGTTGGAAGCAGCGCACGAACAGGGAATCGTGCATCGCGATGTGAAACCCGCCAACGTGATGATCACAACCAATGGTGGTGTGAAGGTCCTGGACTTCGGGATTGCGAAGTCCCTTACCGAAAGCGATTCAAGAAATGATCCAGCCGTGACCCCGCTCACGCAGGCAGGACTCATCCTCGGCACGCCGGCCTACTTGAGCCCGGTGGCGACATCTTCGCGTTCGGCTGCGTTCTGTACGAATTGTTGGCGGGCCAGCCCCCGTTTTCCGGCGGAAGCATCGTGGACATCATCGCTTCCGTTCTGAAAATGGAGCCGGACTGGTCGGCGCTGTCGCCCGATACACCGCCCAGAGTGCGGGATCTCCTGCAGAGCTGCCTCCGAAAGGAATCGTATCGCCGGTTGCAAAATATCAGCGAAGCGCGCGCCGAAATCGAGGCCGCACTACGCGCTCTTACGGTCGTGCCGGAGCCGGATCGGGCGATTCGTTCGCTCGCGGTTCTGCCATTTGTAAACACGAGCGGCGATCCGGAAATGGAATATCTCAGCGACGGACTCACGCAGAGCATCATTTCTAATCTTTCGCAGTTGCCGCAGCTCCGCGTGATGTCCCACAGCGCAGTTGTCCCGCACAAGGGCCGCAGCGGGGCAGCGCAGGAGGCCGGCCGGGAACTCGGCGTATCGGCGGTCTTGACAGGAAGGGTTCTTCAGCGCGGTGAGACACTGCAGATCAGCGCCGAACTGGTTGACGTCGAGAACGGTTGGCAACTATGGGGCAACCAATACAAGAGAAAATCTGCAGACATATTCGCGACCGAGGAGGACATCGCGAAAGAAATTTCGGGCACCTTGCGCTTGAAACTGACGCCAGAAAAACGGAACCTGCTTGCCAAACGTTCCACTGAACAGGTGGAAGCCTATCATCTTTATCTGAAGGGGCGGCATAACTGGGGCAAGAGAACCGAGGAAGGTCTACGGAAGGCGATTCAGTTTTTCCGCCAGGCCATCGATCATGACCCGACCTACGCCCTCGCCTACGCCGGCCTGGCTGAGGGTTACGTGCCGCTGGCCTATTACGGCTACCTGGCTCCCCATGATGTGTGGCCCAAAGCGAAAGCAGCCGCCAACCGCGCGCTGGAGATCGATCCAGACTTGTCCGAAGCACGGGTGGTGCTCGGCTCGTTCAAAACAGTCTACGAGTGGGACCTGCCAGGTGCAGAAAAGGAACTCCGTACGGCTATCCAGCTGGATCCCAATTATCCCAGGGCTCGGCAATCCATGGCCGAGTATCTGACCTTGAAGAAACAGTTTGCCGAGGCCGCGGCCGAGGTCAGGCTGGCTCTGGAGATGGATCCGCTATCGCTACATATGAATGCGGCTGTTGTGATGCATAGCTACTTCGGCCGCCGGTATGACGAAGCGACAGAACATGGCCGGTCAGCGGTGGAGTTGGATCCGACTTTCTATCCGACTCGCTTCTATTTGGGCCTGGCCTACGCTCAGAAACAGCAGTATGCCGAGGCTGCCGCCGAGCTGCAACAAGCCAGGGCTCTGTCCGACAATAGCACGCTCATGGTGGCCAGCCTGGGAGCCGTGTTCGCTGCCTGGGGCAAAGAGGCGGATGCTCGAAACATACTTGCGGAATTGCAAGAACTGTCGCGCCGAAAGCACGTCTCGCAGACGTCCCTTGCGGCGATTTTTGCAGGGCTCGACGATAAGGATCAAGCATTCGCCGCCCTGGAAAGGGCGTACTCGGAGAGGAGCACGTGGCTGTTGTATTGTCTTTCGGTGGATCCCAGATTTGACAGCCTGCGCGATGAGGCTCGATTCGGGGACCTGGTTCGACGGGTAGGACTTTGACATAAAGAGGGGGTTTAGCCGCGGATTACGCGGCTAAACCCCCTAACTTTTGTATTTCGGCAGGATCCGAAAACCATTCTCGCGATCGACGCCGCGGAGTTCATCCGCGTTGAAGCCGACGTTGCGCATCGAGGAGGCGATGTTGGAACTGCTGCCGAAAGGATGATCCGTACCGAACACAATTTGCGACGTGCCGACCATCAGCTTCAAGGCTCCCATGATGACGGGATTCGTTGAAGCGGCGGTGTCGTAATAGAAACGCCGCAGGTGATGCAGCCTGGAGTTCGGCTCCGGAGTTTTTGCGAGGCTGTCGGCGTTGGCCGCAGCGCCGAGAAAACGCCCTGCAAGACCCGTAATGGTTCCTCCGCCATGGGACATGATGTAGCGAATGTCCGGTGTGCGATCCGCTGCGCCGCTGCTAATCAGGCTGACGATGGTCCGGCTGACGTCTGTGTTGTACTCGATGGTCGTCTCAGGCACGTTGGGAACAAAACTTCCGCCACAGCATCCCGGAGCCGCGCCGTGCGTATAGATCACCACCTTCCGCCGATTGAGTTCCTCGAGCACCGGTTTGAACGTCTCGTCGCCGAGCCACTTCTGGCCCCAGTTCGATAACAACCCCACACCTTCCGCCTTCAGCGTGTCGAACGCGTACTCGATCTCGCGCAAACTGCCTTCGACATCCGGGAGAGGCAGGACCGCAAACAGGGCGAACCGGCCCCTGTGATCCGAGACCATTCTGGCGCCGTATTCGTTCTCCCGGCGCGCGATACGTTTAGTCTCTTCGACATTTCCAAACCAGATGCCCGGAGTGGTGATCGAAATGAAACTGGTGGCAACGCCGCCCCGATCCATGTCCTCGATTGCTCTAGCGGGAGTATAGGGCTGCCAGGTTTGCCAACCTTGGGACTGCCTGTCCTTCGTCATCTGGACCCAGGCCGGCGATCCGAAGTGGTGGTGGAAATCGAGCCGGCGCGAATTCGCGCCCTGTGCCTGCATAAAGGACAAGCCTCGCGGAAGCAGGACGCCGGCTCCAAGACCAGCAAGACCCGAAATGAATTCCCTGCGGGTAGCCATCGTCGTCACTCCTTGTTCAGATCTCTGCCCAATCCTTCTAGCATTCGCACCAAAATTTGACAAGGCAAACCGGGTGGCTGATACTCGCGGCTGGCTGAATCCTTCTACGATATTGAGTCACAGGAGAAGACAAGATGAGATACATGGACAGAAAGCACCCTGCCGCTCTTTTCGCCCTGATCACAATTCTGGCGTGTTGTACCGCCGCTGCGGCGCAGAGTGCGCCGGGGGCCATCCCGATACCGAAGGTGACCGGTCCGATTCCTGTGACGGCAGATTCGTTTCCGTTCGCGGCTGCCAACAGGAGTACGCCGGTTGTCGATCTGGCGAAAATCGGCTACGTCGAAGAAGAGTTCATCGTCACCGGCACTGCGAACGTCTACGATTGGGCTGCAGACGGGACGGTGACCGTAAAAACGCCGAACGCTCCGTACGGAAATCGGATTCTGGTCAGGCGGCCCGCCGATCCGGCCAGGTTCAGCGGCACGGTCATCTTCGAGCCGCTGTTTGCGGCCCGGCGCTTCGATTGGCCCATGATGTGGGGCTATTCGCACGACTACATTGTGTCCGTCGATGGCTTGAAGAAATTCAATCCCACGCGATACGCGCAATTGTCGTTTGCGAATCCGACGAGCGCAGCCTGTGCCGGAGCGCAGAACAACGCGCCTTCCGCAACCGAAGAAGGTCTGCGCCTCGACATGTTCAGCCAGGTGGCCGCGCTCCTTAAAAGCGGGACGTTGCCGGGCTTGAGAGCGCAGTACGTGTTCGCCGCAGCCCAGGGCGGCGACCTTCCGATCTACATCAATGCCATTCATTCACGCGCCACTCTCGCGAGCGGCAAGCCGGCTTTCGATGGCTATCTCATGAGGCCTGGTGTCACTCCCGCGCGCATCAACCAGTGCGCTGCCGCACCGGGCGCCAACGATCCGCGGCGAATGATCAAAGGCATCAACGTTCCCGTGATTATCGCGGCGGCACAGGGCGAAGCGCTCACCACGCTGCCATGGCGTCGTGCGGACAGCGATGCTGCGAACGATATCTTCAGGTTGTATGAGCTCGCCGGAGTTGGACACATCGATTGGTGGGCATACTACGGCTTCCCCAAAATGGAAGACCAGGTCACGGCGGTAGGATCCGCGCAAGGCCCGGCGGCATGGCCATTCGCGGCCCGGTGCGAGCCGGAGATTCCGCTGATGCCCCTTCCAGTCCTGACCCAGGTGTACGACGCCACGTTCAGCAATCTCGATCAGTTTGTCCGGAAAGGAACTCCGCTTCCGAAAGCGGCGCGACTCGAGCTAAAGGGCGAGGGAACTCCACAGCAGAGTTTCGCTCTGGATCAGTTCGGCCACGGCGTGGGTGGAGTACGTACTGTTTACATGGACGTTCCTGCTGCGAACTACTTTGTGACCAGCCCCGGTCCGGGCACCTGCCGTGAGATGGGACACATCGATCCTTTCAGCTGGCCGCGGCTGGAATCCCTCTACGGCAACTACAAGAGCTACTCCACGAAGGTCGAGCAAACGGTCGATCGTCTGGTCAAAGAGCGCTGGCTGACCGAAGCGGACGCACGAAGAGCCAAGGCCGAGTTGCTCGCGACAGCTCCGGCCGTGCGCAGTAACAACAATTAGACGTCTTAAGAATTAGCCGCCAATACACGAATTACGCGAACGTTCGCGTAATTCGTGTCATTGGCGGCTAACTTTTTTTGCCATAGGCTATCTCTCATGAACGTCACAGCCCTCGTGGCGGAAATCGAATCACAAGTCGAGGCTATGCCCGTTCGAAACGCGCCGGCGTTGAGGGCGCTGCGTCGTGAGTACTCGAAACGGATCAAGGCAGCATCCGCCGCGGAAGTAGTCAGGATCGCGGCGGCGCTAATCGATCATCGCCGCGTGCATCGCTTCATTGGCGATGAGCTCATCGCCAGCCGGCCGGACGCGCTTGGAAATCTCGGACGCACTGAACTCGAACGGCTGGGCGCGGGCATCTCGAGCTGGGATGAGGTCGATTGCTTTGCATGCTACCTGTCCGGGCCGGCATGGCGTGAAGGTCAGATCGACGACAAAACAATAATGGAGTGGGCGCGGTCGGCGGACCGGTGGTGGCGGCGGGCTGCGTTGGTCAGCACGGTTCCGCTCAATGTAAAGACGCGAGGTGGCCAGGGCGACGCACGGCGCACGCTCCGCATTTGTCGCCTGCTCCTTGACGACCGCGATGAGATGGTCGTCAAGGCGATGTCGTGGGCGCTCCGGGCCCTGGTGGAGCGAGATGCCCCCGCAGTGCGGGAATTCATGCAGGAAAACGAGCCGCGGTTGGCGGCAATGGTGCGCCGCGAGGTCGGGCACAAGCTCGCGACGGGCCGAAAGAACGCGAAAAGAAGTGCCGTTCAGGCAGGCTCGTGAATTGGCCTGCAGTTATAAATTACGGGAACCGTATTGCCCTCCTTGCAAAGGCACAACTGTCCAACTAGCCAGGATGACAGGGAATGCACGTAGCGGTGGGCTTTACGCCCGCGTTCAAATACCGCCAGAAAATTCCTTGATGGTGGTTGAACGCGGGCATAAAGCCCACGGCTACGAGTCCGCTGGAGATAAGTGCAAAAACTCAAGTGGGCTATCCGCGTGACGGCGCCAGCGCGTTTCCTTGGTTTTAAGCACGACTGGATTTATGCTCACGACATCCCTTTGCGAGGAGAAGAACCATGCGAGATTGGAAAAACCTGGAGCCGGTTGCCGGCAACGGTCTGCTTCACCGACGCGCGTTTCTGCGCGGTGGTACCGCACTGGCGGCAGCGATGACGGGTTACACACTGGTACAATCCGCGTCGGCCCAGCAGCTCACTGACGATCCATGGAGCCTCGTGCCAGGCGTTGCTGTCCCCGATTACGGCGCGCGGTCCCGATTCGAAAAAAATGTTGTCCGCACGCTCAGCAACCCCAACGCCGAGCCGCGCACGCAGCACGCGCGCACGCCGCACCATCTGATCAACGGCACGTTCACGCCCAACGGCCTGCACTTCGTGATTTCGCACGCCGGCGACCCCGATATCGATCCGGACAAGCACCGCCTTGTCATCCACGGCCTGGTCAAGCAGCCCCTGGTCTTCACGCTGGATACGCTGGGGCGCTATCCGATGGTGTCGCGCATGACGTTTCTCGAGTGCGGCGGCAACAGCGCGCCCCTATTCTCCAAAGAGCCGATCCAGGCCAGTGTGCAGGCGCTGCACGGCCTGGTCTCTTGCGCCGAGTGGACTGGCGTCAGCCTCTCCACTCTGCTCGAGGAAGCCGGCCTCGACAAAAGGGCGAAATGGCTCGTCGCCGAAGGCGCGGACGCCCCGCACTTGAGCCGCAGCGTGCCGCTGACCAAAGCCCTGGACGACGCCATGATCGCGCTCTACCAGAACGGCGAGCGGCTCATGCCTGGGAACGGCTATCCGATGCGGCTGCTCCTGCCCGGCTGGGAAGGCAACATGAATATCAAATGGCTGCGGCGGATCCAGCTCACCGAAATGCCCGGCATGAGCTTCTACGAAGCCCGGACCTATGCGCCGATTCTGCCCGGCGGAAAGGCGTATCAGTTCTATTTTCTCCAGGAGGTGAAATCCTTCATCACGCATCCCTCGCCAGGTCTTGCGATGAAGGGACCCGGATTCTATGAGATCTCCGGCGTCGCCTATTCGGGCAACGGCCGAATTTCAAAAGTCATGGTGTCCGCCGACGGAGGCAAGAGCTGGGCGCAAGCAGCACTGCAGGAGCCGGTGCAGAGCAAGGCTTTCACCAGGTTCCGTGTGCCGTGGCGCTGGGACGGCGGTGCCGTGGTATTGCAAAGCCGCGCCTGGGACGAGGCCGGCTTCGCGCAGCCGACCCGAAGCGAGCTCGTGGCTGTGCGCGGCGAGACCACACGGATTCCGCCCGTGACCGGCTTTCCGAGCCAACACTACAACGCCATCACGAGTTGGGCGATCGATCGCAATGGGGAGGTGAAGCATGTATACGCGTAAGCTTCGAGGATACATTGTGGTGCTCGCGCTCGTTTTCACTTCAAGCGCAGCCTTCGCCCAGGCGCCAAATCTTGGAAAGCCGATCAATCCTGGCGAGATCGCGGCATGGGACATTAACATCCTGCCCGACGGTACAGGCCTGCCGCCCGGCAGCGGTACGCCCGCCGAGGGAGCCCGCGTCTACGCCGCAAAATGCTCCGCGTGCCACGGGCAGAACGGCAAAGGCGGCCCCAATGCCGCGCTGGCCGGCGGGAGCCCGATCAAGGATATGGAGTCGGAGAAAACCATCGCCAACTTCTGGCCTTTCGCAACGACGGTCTTCGATTACATTCGCCGCGCAATGCCATGGCGGCAGCCGAGGTCGCTCACCAACGATGAAGTTTACGCGTTGACCGCTTACATCTTCTCGCTCAACAAGATCATCGGCGAGAACGACGCGATGAACGCCCAGACGCTGCCCAAGGTGCAGATGCCGAACCGGGGCGGATTCATCATCCGCTTCCCGGATCGGCTATAGCACTAACAGGCTGCGGAAAAATGTTTCAAGCAGGCAATCCGAGCTGTAGCGGCGGTCATAGAAGTTGTGAATGAATTCGCCGAGTGTATTCCCCTCTCTCTCTCTCTCCTTAAGAAGGAAGGGTGGACGCGCCATCAATAAAATGCTGCGAAGCCACCTTAGAAGGCGCAGACGGGGTGGTCGCTCACGCATCGTGTTTCAAAACGCATTCCGCAACGTAACTTGTGAGCGACCACCCCGGCCGCGCCCTTTCGGAACGGGTCCTTTTTCTTGATGGCACGGCCACCCTCCTTCATAAGGAGGGGAATGCGGCCTGACCTCTAATTCATTCACATCTTCATAAGATAGGAACCCCAGACATCTCTCCGCTATCTGCACCAGAACCAAGACTTGCCGGTGTTACATCCCGATGCCGCCGGAATCGATGTTGGGTTAAAATCAATG
>QHXD01000351.1:12827-16604 GCA_003223895.1 Acidobacteriota bacterium | reverse complement strand
CGATCGTCGATCCCGCAGGCTTGCTGGTGTATTTCGAAAAAATGGATGGTACCCAGAACGGCAGCGTCGAAGTGTCGATCGAGAAGGCGCGCACGGCAGCGCTATTCAAACGTCCCAGCAAAGTTTTTCAAGACGCCGTGGCAGGGGGAGGGGAAGGCCTGCGCTTGCTGCGCCTGACAGGCGCCATGCCGATCGATGGCGGCTTTCCGATCATTGCAGACGGCAGGATTATTGGAGCTGTCGGGTGCTCCGGAGGCGCCGGCGATCAGGACGGCCGCGTTGCGAAGGCGGGCGCCGACTCCGTCAAATAGCGACAACGGAACGGCGCCTTCATTTCGCCGAGCAGGATTCCGGACTCCAACCGGCATTATCGGGAACTTTCTTGAAGTGCGAGCTTATAACCCAGGTCTCACTGAGATACTGTGGATCCCGGATCTCGGATATCAGGGTGAGCCACTGATCGCCGTTGGGCGCCGCCATCCGGTGATAGTACTCGGTCAGGTTCGCGTTCGCACTGTAGGGGACTCCATTCTTGCGCGAATAACCTGGCCGCATGCGCGTCGTGACAACCTTCAGATCACCTTTTCGGGGTTCTCCTCGTCCGGTGATGGCGAATTCCCACTGCGCTGTGGAATAGCCCTGCCATGTCGGCTCTACTGTTGCGGGTTCGGCCGCGCCAAAATGGAAGAGGCGGGTCTGCGTTCCGGCGGTTAACTCCATTTTCAAGGTATTGTCGTCCTGCCAGGAAATACGCAGGCGTCCCGGCAGCCGCATGACACCGATGGCACCGTAACCCTTGCATTGTTCGCCGGCCGCTTCGTCCCTTGCCGGATCCCATGCATTGGCAATTCGGAAAGCTTCAACGCTGCCGGGCACGCCGTCATAGTCCCCTTTGCGCGGTGTGACCATGCGGTACTTCCAGTCTTCAGTGATGACGGAAACCCAGGTGCCGGTGATATCGGCCGAGGCAGTTGCCTTGGCTGTCTGGGGAGTTTGTGGGCCGCGCTGCCCCCGTTGACCATACACGCCAACGGGTGACATAAGACAAAGCACCGTCGCAACGGCGAGCAGCAGGATACTCTGCTTCCGAACAATTCCGTGATTCATCTGTATACCAGAAAGAAAGAGTTAATCTACAACCTCACCCTGACGGTTGCCCCATGACAATCCATCGGAGGTGCGCTTAAAGCTCACCATTCGCAGCCGGTGTTCTCCAGCGGTGCGCGTGGGATTCCCGGAGATGATGACGGGATCGCCAACCTTAAGCGTGGTTCTGTCGATGCTGCTGCCCGTCAATTGAGCGCCACCGGCCCATTCGACGGCCCACCGTTGCATCTGTCCATTGGCGTCGCGACCTTCGACGTGAACGAACGAATGCGGATTCCGGAATAAGAACTGGACCAGTTTTCCTTCGACCTTCACTTGTTTGCTTAAATCGTACGTGCTCGCGAAGGAGTGGTGGGCGTATGCGGTCATGCCGAAAAGAAACGCGCCGGCAAGAACCAGAACGACCATTTTGCTTTTCACGATGGTTCCTCCTGATAAAGAAAGTGATTGCCTTAATTGCATAACTATCGTTTTTGAGTGAGGCTTCGATGGATCGCGTCGATAAACGCATCCGGTGAACCGTACCGCCCGTCGTAGTCGAGGGTGGGTTTGGCTGCCTTGATTTGTTGCAGCGTCATGTCGCTCTTAATCATATCGTCGATGCGGTCGCGGATCTTCACGACCATATTCCGATAGTTGGCGACGTCGCCCTCGTCGCAAAGCCGTCCATGACCCGGAATAATGTATGTTCCGCCCTGCGACCTGAATTGGGGAATAGCTATTTCGAGAATCTTGTTTAGTCCGTCGATCGTCCCTTGAATGCTGCCGCCTTTGGCCACATCGATTACCGGATACCCCACCACACATCACCGGCGCTGATGACATCGGAGTAACGGAAATAGACCATCGTATCGCCGTCCGTATGCGCTGCCGGGACGTGAAACAATTCAATCCCTTCACCGTTGAAAAATCCATTCCACTTGTACGAACCGGTGTAGTAGGTATCCGTCGGCCAGCCAGCCTCCGGCGCCTTGGTATCCGTCATCCGATTCAGAACTGTTTCAAACGCCCATACTTCCGCACTCTCGCCTGAGCCTCCGGGGCCTCTCGCAACATTCCCGCCGGTGAATGTGACACCCGCTTTGGCAATCTTTGCGTTACCGCCCGTGTGATCCGGATCGACGCTGGTATTGATAATGTTGCGAATGGGCTTTACCGGACCCCGTGACGCGATGATCGTATTGATTGCCGGACTCGACCATCCCCACTGATTAAAAGCACCGGAACCTGCTCCGCCGGGGCAGCGCAGACCGACGCAGGGGCTCGGAGGATACGTCGAACCCGTGACCATGACGGCGAGCTGCTTTATGGTTGCCATGACCTTATCGGTCATCTGTGCGGAGCCCGTATCCACAAGCAACGTGCCGTCGAAGCCCACGGACACGGTGATGTTGGCGCCGGCGCCAACGAGCATGTAGATATTGCCCTGCACCGGCAGGATTTGGATTTCACCGTCAGTGCGATTCGGATTCTGCTGGCCGGCCTCCGCCAGACCGGCCGCTCCAGCGAAGACGGCCATCGCAAGGATCAAAACCATGCCCAGCGTCATCGTCAGTCGCAATACTTTTCTTTGCATCATGTTACTCCGACTAGAATGCCGACGGCGTAGGCTTGAGCGGTGCCACCTTCATGCCCTTCATTTTCGCTCGATACTCGGGATACATGGTTTCGGCGCCGCCTCGAGTTGCTTCGTAAGGCACCCCTTCCTGCTCGGAGAATTCCTTGAGCCAGGGATTCTTTCCGGGCAAAAAGTGGGGAATCTTATCCGAGATATTCTCGTTGACGATGGTGCAGGGAAAATACTCCAACTCCGTATGCGCTTCCCGCTGGTAAGTCACCGACTGGATGAAGGGCTCTTCGAGATAAACGGGATCGTCAATATACGTGACGATTGTCAGGTAATCGCCATGCCGCGTGAGCCATTCCGTCACTTTGACCTGGTCGCTCATCGTAGGCCCATTGCGCCGGATATACGATTCTTTCAGGTGCGTGGTCGTGATCACGAGGTCGTTTCCCTCGAAGTGCGCGGTAGAGAAGCCCTCCCATGTGTGGGGCGCATAATCCGGAGGATGCGGACGTCCGTCCATGTAGATGGCACGATCCAAAGACCGAGACGGGATCGACTTCTTTCACGATCCGCATGGCGCCCTGAGCGCGCCACTGATATGGCACGGGATGCGGGCGGCACTGCAAGTCGCGCACGCTCCACTCCCCGGCATCAAACGTCTCAGCCCTCATCCGGCCGGCAGCATTGAGGGGCATCCCCAGATAATCGCCAAGCGAAGGACCGGCGCTTCGTTCCAGACGATTCTGCCAGTTGCGGACAACCCATTCGCCGGCAAAGTCAGTTGATTGCGTCAGAACCTGTTCCACACCAGCTCCGGTACCAGCCTGCAACCCTCGCTCTATGGCGTTTCCTTGTTGTGAAAAGGCCGGAATACTGAGCAGCAGCATCACCGGCAAAAACAAGAAAACTATACTTTTGGCTCGATTCACTTCACCCATTGTCGGCCTCCGCGGAAGTATCAATTCGCTACCGTTTCCTCGTACGCTATTGAATAATTAGTGACGATTTTTGACTACACCCCTTTTGAAGTCAAGTGAACTCGACATCGACGGAGTAACACGTGAGGCTACGGGTAATTGTCTTGCTTTCGATGGCCGTCTTGC
>QHXD01000351.1:6704-12763 GCA_003223895.1 Acidobacteriota bacterium | reverse complement strand
GGGCGTATCCAGGCATACTCGCATTTGCCGGCGGCCTTCAGACACTGGACGGCGTCAACAACATGCTCGACAGAAACTGGCGCGCCGAAGCCGAGGGACGTGGCTACATCGTCGTGAGCCCGGTTGCGCCCAGCAATAACTTGTTCTTCGAACGAGGGGGCGACCGCATCTTCCCCGAGTTCCTGGACCAGATTCTGCGGGACTATAAGATCGAGGGTGGAAAGCTGCATGTTGCCGGCCCATCCAATGGCGGCCTCAGCGCTTTCCATATCGCGGCAATGTATCCTCAGTATTTCCGTTCAGTAACCGGTTTTCCCGGTTACCTGCCTGATGAGACCGAGTCCAGAATCAACGCTCTCAAGCCGCTGTGCATTTATATGCATGTCGGCGAGAGGGATGCAGAATGGTTGACCCCAATGCAACGGCAAGCTGAAATGCTCCGTGCGAAAGGATTTCCCGTCCGCTTCAGTATCGAGCCAGACCAGGGGCACGGGATTCAAACCCTGGCGGGCGATGGCGCGCACCGTCTATTTGCGCAGTTTGAGGAGGCCGCGCACGGTTGCAAATGACCACAAAGACAGGGGAATTAGCCGCGAATTAGGATCCTTGATGCACCCATTCGCGTAATCCGCGTAATTCGCGGCTAATTCCCCTGTCTTTGTGGTTCATTAGAAATTCACCCGCGCACCGATGGTGAATCTCCGGTTGCCGGCTACCGTGGTAATCCGTCCGAAGCTGAGCGAGTTGATATTCGTTTCGGGATTGCCGAAAACAGGGTGATTCAACACATTGACCGCGTCCACTCGAAATTCGAATTCCTTGCTCTCTGTAATCCTCACTCGCTTGATCAGGTTCATGTCCAACCCCAGCGCCGCCGGCCCTTCGACCCACTTCAGGCCGAGATTGCCGATCTGTCCGGGCGTGGGATTCGCCAGCAGGACCTTCCCCTGCGAATCCGTAATCGCCTTGTTGCTGAATGCTCCGTTCAGTGCGTTCAGCGGCGAGACCGAAGCGAACGACGGATCGGTAGTCTGCACGATGCCCGGAAAATAGATCACTCCGTTGGCCACCTTGGTCACTTGCCCGCTGCTCTTGGGAAAGTCCCCCACAATGTTCGGCGTGCACACAACGCACGCCGGCGTCGTCGTTCCTGCCGGCGTGTTAAAGAATTGAGTCGTCGTCGCAATCGGAACCGTGATGTTCAACGGCGCCCCTGAAATCCAACTGAAAATTCCGCCCAGCTGCCAACGCTCGACCAAGCGCTGCACGAATCCAGGACCGCCACTGAGGAACGATCGGTTCGGCCCGAAGGGTAACTCGAACGTGGCGTTCGTCAGGAAAGCATGCGTGCGATGGAAACCCAGCACCGCCTTGTTCAGCCGGCGGTCGTTATCGCCGATAGCCCGGCTCCACGTATACGTCGTCTGCGTGGCGAAACCCTGCGCCAGCCGTTTCGTCATCTGGACTTCCAACGAGTGATATGTCGAACTACCCCCGCTTCCGTACGCCATGACACCATTGAACTGCGGGTTCAGCACGAAGAAGTTTTCAGGGAACCCACTGTTGCGCACAAACCCGCCACCCTTGTTGGTGATGTTCCGGCTGCGATTCAGAAAGTCCGCCAGTTGAGCGACACTGCCGTTGGCGATGAACGCTCGAGTCGCCGTATACGCGCGCAGCGCTGCCGATCCCGTAACGGTCGTGCCGTTGACCACACCCGCGCCGGGAATATTCATACCGCGCAGCATGTCGTCGAACAGCTTCGCATTACCGCCGGTCCGCGTGGTGTTGAACGCATCCAGAAAGCCGTTTTTGAAAATGTCGACGGTGTTCAGCGGAATTCCGCCCCACAACCTCGTGCCCTTGGTTCCGATGTAAGCGACATCCAGCGTCCAGTTACGGGCAATCTCGCGCTGAATCCCAAAGTTGAAGTTCTGAATATAGGGAGAGCGGCGGTTGCGGTCATACATCGCAAGCGTGTCCTCCCGGCCCCCGTCTATTGGAATCGGGCCGAGCACCGGAAATTGTTGTGGTATGGGTAATGTCAGGTTCGCCAGTGACAAGTAATTCGCCGACGTGAAGGTGAGCTGGCCGTTCCCGACACCTCCAAACGTGCCCGGAAGCCCGCCCGCGACACCTGTTATCGAGTTTCCGCTATTCGCGCCACTAATAGGCCTGCCGGTATAGCTCCAGCCGTATCCAGCGCGAAGGACGGTTTTGTCTTTTCCAAACCACGGTAAGGCCCAGCTAAAGCCGACGGAGGGAGCAAAGTTGTTCCAGTCATCGTTGTAGAGTTGTTTATCGGGCTGTGTGGAGTTCTTGCCCACAAATTCCGCCGTTGTCAGAGCGCCGCATGAGATTCCGCACAATCCCTTGTCTGCGCCAACGGGGGCACCCAACAGCCCATGATTTTCCCACGGCACGCCGAACCACTCATAGTGAATGCCCAGGTTCAGCGTGAGGTCCGGGCGCACTTTCCAATTGTCTTTGAAAAATCCGCTGAACTCCGTTCCGCGAAAATCACGGAGCTTCAGGATCCTTCCATCGCTGATGCCGCGAAATGCGCGCTCCGTTGAATCCCGGACGTCAAAGGCTTGCGTAATGCTTGCCACCGATCCGGAAAGATCCGTCAACAAGTTTCGCGCAGTAGTCTGGTTGTTCGCGCTCAGGCCGGGAATGGCGACGTTGTCGATATTAGCTACCGGGACTCCACCGGCGCCCAACCGGGCCAGCGGCGTCATGACTTCATTGGCTCCCTGGGTCCCACCGTAACGCCACTCCCCACCAAACTTGAAAGCGTGTGTGCCTTTCGTCCAGCTGAGCGTGTCCGCAAAACTGTACTGAGGGCTGTTGCTGAAGCGGCTGGTGCCTGCATTGGTATTCCATTTAACGAGGTTTTCCGGAAAGATTGTCGCTACTGGCTGGTATGGAATTCCGTTGTACTTTGGGACAAGGTCAAACGCCGATTTTCCGTCCGGGCCCGCTTCCGCCTTCTCGTTGTTCAAGAAGTCTTTTCCGACGTACCACGGCGCCCAACTGACTTGTTTTGTCGCCTTATATCCGACGCGCGCTTCATTCAAGAGCTGGGAGGATAGCGTGGATACCAGAGAGAAATTGAGCACCTTTGGCCACTTGTCGTTCGCGCCGGAGTAGCCATCGGGCCAAAACGGGATACCTGCCTGTGTTGTGTTGTTGAGCCCCCGTTCCCAGGTGTACACCACGTTGAGCTTGTGATTGGCGTTGAATTGATGATCCAGCCGCATGTTGAATTGGTCCCGGTTGGTCTGGTCGAACGTACTTCCGTCGAAATTGTCCAGGCCACTGATGCGGCGGGTCCAGCGGTAACCGGCCAGGTTCAGGCCGTCGACAGGAACCGTTGGAGTGCTCGCAGCGTTCGTAAAATCGTTCGGCTGCGGCATGTGTGCGAGGATGACGTTTTGGATCCAGCCGCTGGTGTCGTATCCGGGTCGGAATGGATCACGGTTGAACACGCTGAACTGTTGAAGATCTCCTGTCGCGCCCGCCGGTCTCACAGGATTACCATTGCGATCGACCGCCGGGTTGTTCTGCGTCGCATTCTGGTTATCCGCGCCCGGGAAAAAACGGAAAATGCCCTGCCGCGCCTGCGCCGTCAACACTGGGGCGACAAAAGTTTGTTTCAGGATGTCCCGCTGTTCGTCGATCAGGAAAAAGAAAAACGTCTTATTCTTGATGATCGGTCCCCCGAGGCGCACTCCATACTGGTTCCGGTTCTCATAATCTTTCTTGACGCCATTGAAATTGTTGAACCAGTTGCTGGCGTCGAGCGCCGAGTTGCGGTTGTACCAAAAAGCGCTGCCGCGGAACTGGTTCGTTCCCGATCGGGTGACCATCTGCACTTGTCCGGAACCGCGTCCCATCTCGGCGTCCACGGGTGCGGTGATGATGCGCACTTCCTCTACCAGGTCGGGACTCGTGTAGGTCACAGAAAAGGCGCCATGATTGTATCTCCCATCGGAGACGACGAAGCCATCTCTCGTCGTGTTCACTGCACTGAGACGCCCACCGGCAAAGTAGCCGGAATCTCCGGCTGTCGCACCATCGTTCGAGGTGGTGCCGCTGATAGAGTTGCTCACGCCACCTGCCGTCCGGAGCAGATCCAGCACATTGCGCCCACCAAGAGGAAGATCGCGCACCTGGTGGTCGGGAAGCACGTTGCCTATGGATGAGGACGTTGTCGCAATCAGGGTGTCGGCCGTGGCAGTCACTTCTACAGCTTGTGCTACGGAACCTACCTGCAACGTGAAGTTCAATCGCACCTGCTGCGAAATCCCCAGTGTCACGTCGTTGTACGACTGAGTCCGAAAACCCGGCAGTTCTGCGCTGATTTTGTAAGTTCCCGTTTGAAGACTCGCAAATTGATATGCCCCCGCGTCATTACTCACGACGGTCGTGACGATGCCGGTCCCCGTATTCGTTGCCGTGATGGACACGCCGGGAATCAAAGCGCCTGTGGCATCCGAAACCGTTCCTCCCAGCGTCGCATTACTGGTTTGAGCGAAGATGTGAGTCGATAGGACAAGAAGCAGAAACACAACGACTGCGAATACTCGTTGCCGCATGATTTCCCCCATTCCGATTTGAATACAGTTCTTTTCGCGGGAAGATATGCGGCCCTTCCGCGTGGTGTCAAGCATATTGCAGTAAAGAACTCGCTGACCCACTTAAGGCCTGAATTCCGGTAGAATACCGGCCAATGCAAGAATCCGAACGTATCAAGGTGGCAATCATTCGCGGCGGCACGAGCAAAGGTGTGTATCTGCTCGCCGACGACTTGCCGAAGGATCATGCGATAAGAGACAAAGTCATTCTGTCCATCTTCGGCAGTCCGGACCCGCGACAAATCGACGGACTTGGTGGAGCCGACCCCTTGACGAGCAAAGTGGCCATCATCGCTCGCTCCGGGCGGCCAGACGCGGATGTCGACTACACGTTTGGCTATGTGGGAATCAATGAGGCTGCCGTCGATTACCAGGGCAACTGTGGGAACATTTCACAAGGCGTCGGTCCGTTTGCCATCGAGGAAGGGCTGGTTCACGTCAGGGAGCCGATCACTCGGGTGCGAATCTTCAACACCAATACACAGAAGCTCATCGAAGCCGAGGTTCCGGTTCGAGATGGGAGGGCACTCACCGAGGGAGACATCGTGCTTCATGGCGTGCCGGGCTCAGGCGCCGGGATTGTGATGAATTTCTTGAACTCGGCAGGCTCCCGGACGGGAAAGCTGCTCCCATCGGGAAATGTGATTGACGAAATGCAACTCGCGGACGGCCGCAAAGTGCGCTGCAGTCTGGTAGACGCCGCCAATCCGGCGGTGTTTGTGCAGGCTTCGGAAATCGGCCTGAAAGGAACCGAGTTGCCCGCGGACACGGCAACGGACCCGCGGATTCTGGCGATCATGGAAGAGATCCGCGTGAAGGCGGCAATCATGATGAGACTCGCCGCCACACCCAGCGCGGTGAGCCCGGCGGTTCCCAAGGTGGCCTTCGTGGCGCCTCCGCGCTCTTACACGACGATTACCGGAAGAACAGTCGGTGCATCCGATTTTGACTTGCTGGCCCGAACGAAAGCTCTGGCCGTCATGCACAAGGCTTACGCGGTGACGGGGGGGATTTGTGTAAGCGCCGCCGCTCTCATCGAAGGGACAGTTGTGAATGAAGTGGTCAGCGCGCGCGCCAAAGAAACTGGCGTCGTGCGCATCGGCCATCCATCGGGTGCCTCGAGCTTCGTTGTCGCCGTTACCAGGAAACCTTCCGGAGAATTTGACCTGACCAAGTCCGCAGTGATCGGTACTGCCCGCCGCATCATGGACGGACACGTGTATGTTCCGCGCCGGGTGTTGTCTGATGGCGGGCAGCCACTGTGAATTTTTGGAACTGGGTTGCAGCGGACTCGTAGCCGCGGGCTTTATGCCCGCGTTCAAACACAATTAAAGAATTCTTCTGGAGGTATTTGAACGCGGGCATAAAGCCCACGGCTACGTGCTCTCGAGGACTATTCCTATGGATTCAAGAAGCAGG
>QHXD01000351.1:0-6686 GCA_003223895.1 Acidobacteriota bacterium | reverse complement strand
ACTGTGGCATCGCAAACCGGACTATTGGGTCAGGGCATACGTGAGGTGCCGGATGCGGTTTTCTACAACGGTAAAGTGATCACCGTCGATTCCTCGAACAGCATCAAGGAGGCATTCGCTGTAAAGGGCGACAAATTCCTGGCCGTCGGCACCACCCGCGAGATGCGCGCTCTTGCCGGGCCCCAAACGCAATTGGTGGATTTGAAGGCGAAAGCCGTGATGCCGGGGTTGATGGACAATCATAACCACGCCTATCACGCCGCGATGGCGAATCGCGGGATCGATCTGAAGGAAGTCGAATCGCTGGCCGCATTGCTGGAAGGAGTCCGGAAGGCCGCGGCTGCAGCCGGGCCCGGGAAGGCAATCTACGTTGCAAGCGGATGGCAGCTGAACAAATTCCCCGAAAAGCATCCGCCAATGCGCCAGGATATCGACAAGGTAGCGCCCAATAACCCGGTAGTGATCTATCTCAACCGCGGCCAGATTTATTTGAACAGCGCGGCGCTCAAGATCGCCGGGGTCACGCGGGATACCAACAGAATCGGGCGGGTCACCATCAGGAAGGACAATCAAGGCGAGCCCGACGGCAGCATTACCGGAGAGTCAGGCACTGTAGCGCGCACTGCCGACACGATCTCGCCTGCGACACAGGCCGAGAAGGAAAAGCTCATTCTCGAGACTCAGAAGCAGCAGCTCGCCGTCGGCTTGACGAGCATTCGCGACTTGCAGCTTGCCCCGGACTTCATGCGGGCCTACTACGAGATGTGGCGGGGCGGGAAGTTGCTGGAGCGCATCAGTGCGGGCCTTCAGGTAAACCCGAGTGATATGGAAACGCTCGAGGATATGTTGAAGCCCTTCGGGGCAGGCCCGGGCTTTGGCGATAACTGGCTGCGGCTGGACTGCCTGGCCGAATTCAATCCGGGCACCATGTGGCGCGGAGGGAATCCAGCTCCCATTCCGAATATCGAAGCCGCAATCTACAAGAAGGCAGTTCTCGTTTCCAATCGCTATGGCTGGCGCGTCTCGCCTCACACAGACTCGGATGGAGCAATGGATCTCGTCCTGGAAGCATTCGAAGCCGCAGACAAAGAGATTTCCATTCGCGACAAACGCTGGACGATCGAGCACGCGACGTATGTACAACCGGACCAGATGGAGCGCATAAAAGCGTTGGGACTCGTGATCTCTGCGCAGGCTCAGCCATACCGAGGAGGCGGGAATGCGCTTCGCACTTTGGGGAAGGAGCGAGCCGAACGCACTGTTCCTATACGGGAGTTCATGGACCGCGGAATTATCGTCACGGGCGGAAGCGACTGGGGAGGGAACAGCAATTCCAACAATCCATTTGGGAATATTTATTTCTATGTGACGCGCCGTTCGATGGAGGGCGAGGTCGTGGGCGCGGCCCAAAAGATCAGCCGTGCGGAGGCGCTGCGCGTCGAGACGATCAACAACGCGTACCTCACGTTTGAAGAAAAGGTCAAAGGCTCGATCGAGGCGGGTAAACTTGCGGATTTTGTCATTCTCTCTCAGGACATCATGACCGTGCCCGAGGAGCAGATTCCCGCCATTACGCCGCTCGCCACCTACGTCGGTGCGAAGAGGGTCTACTCGAGGCCTGGCGGGGGGTTCTGATGGAGCACAAATGACAATTGACTATTGGCCATTGCCCATTGACAAAGCTTTGTCAATGGGCAATGGCCAATAGTCAATTGTCATTTTGCCCTACTTTACAGGATTAGACCCGCCGCTTTCGAGCGTCTTGCCGCTTGGCAATTTCACCGAACGGCCATTGGCCACGGGGCCACCGAACTTCGCACGAAAACCGTTGACGACGACTTCGAGTCCGGCCGGGATCGTATCCTTTTTCCAGCCAAGCCTGAAAAGCGCGTTGGGCGCGCCCAGTTCGAAGCGCCAGTTGGTGACTTTGCCATCCGGTTCTGTGACGTCCACATAAAGCCATGAATGCGGATTCACCAGGTCGAGCTTTGTAACCTTCCCAGTGACCTGTACCGGCTTCTCCACATCGAACTCGGCTGCAAATGCGTGGTGTGCCGGTGCCGGCCGCGCCGCCAGAAGCAGCCCGAACCCGGCGATTGCAACGCTAAACTTTGTACCCATCGGAGTAACCTCCAGCCTTTCTTGTGGGGCCGCCTTTAGCCGGCCCGCGCCGGCTGAAGCCGGCGCCTACTTGCTTGGCAGATCGCCAAAAATATTTCTCAGTGTTTGAGTGCCTTCGGCGCAGGCGTATTCCAGAATTTCCGGAAGGTCCGCCGCATGATTGTACTGACCGGTTACTTTCCATGGCCGCGTGAACTGGTTGGGATCGTCGACCATGATTTCGTAATCCATTCTATTGGCATTGACCAGGGTGAACCTTTCGACGGTATGCAAGGCATCCGTGAGATACGGTATCTCGCGCGAATACGCCGTTACGCCGTTGAAATTCGTGGTGTCCACGACCAGAGTATTACCTTCCCAATGCCCGACCGAATCTCCCATGAACAGTTTGATGCTCTTTGAAAGATGCGGACGTGCATCCAGGTTGATGGTCCGGGTGAAGTGTTGGTATTCCGACAAAATCGTCAGTTGTTTGTCGGTCTGCAGGAACTGGAAAGGACCATTGCCGAAGAAAAGACCGGGCATCGCGCAACGTGCATCCATTTCGACATACTTTATTCCTGCGGCCGGGTTCGTTTTCAAAAGGAAGGCTTTTCTGGCGGCGTCCGCTTCGGGTTTCCATGGCAGGATTCTGCCCGGTTCAGCGATGCCCATCAGTTGCCGTTCCCGCGCCTGATTTCCCCGCTGCCCTTGTGGTTGGGCATTCAAACGTTCGCTGAACTGCTCCAGAAATCCGCGGTCGACGTTGTCCAAACCATCGGAGCGACTCGACACCGAAAGCGGGTTTGCCGGAGTCGGGTCCAGCGGATTGGGCGGCCGATGGTCTTGCGCTTCAAGTGCACCCTGGTCCAGTCCACCCACGCCTCTTCTATTCCAGATTCCCTGTGAGATTTCCGGCTGTCCGTCCGCCAGGCGCGCGGGCGTGTAGGCCCTCGCCGCAGGCGGTGCTGCTGCCTGACCGCGGGCCTGGGCATAAGCGAGTGTGGATCCGGCCAGCAATACAGCAGCAATAGCCGCAACACTGCTCATTGCTATGGACGATGTGACTTTCACTTGGACACCTCCTACCTGCTGCGCTCGTTATTTATTGAAGGGAGCATTCTTGTATCGCTCCTCCTGCAGGTAAAACACGCATTCGTAATCCAACAATCTGGCGTTCTTATCCACGACCCGATAAAGAGGCAGGCTCATTTTCCACGGTCTCGTGAACACCTTGGGATCTTCAATCGTAGCTTCGTAAAGTATATGGTCGGGATCGGTCATCGTGTAGCGTTCGACGACGTGCAACATTTCGCTATGAAAATTGCCGGCATGGTCAAACCACGTCTGATCATTGAAATTCCTGACGTCCACCACAAGCGTATCGCCTTCCCAGCGTCCCCGCGAGATGCCCATCCAGTTTTCCTCCGGACTCTCGGGATGAATTCGTAAGAGATCGCGATGTCTTTGGGTGTCTGTGTGATCTTAAAAGGAAATGGCATGTAGGTAGCGCGCGGTACACCGGGCAAAAAACAGTTGTGTTCCGTGGGATCGGCCGTCGCGCGGTTCGCAAAGTTCTCGGCTTTTTTCGCCGCTGCTGCCGGCCGGTATGGAATTTCACTTCCTTCGACAACTCCCAGGCCGGGCGGTATACCGAGCGCGCCCGAATGATCCTGAATGTCCCAGGCGGCGGTATTCAATACCTGCCACATGCCGTTCAGGTCGGGTTTACCGCCCAGTCGTTTTAAAGTCTGAGCCTGTGCTGTAGCCGCAGTCGCAGCAAACGAAACAATGAAAACGACGGCAATCCCAACTGTCCAAAAACCTCTAAAGTGTTTCTTCATAAGAAGACAAATTTGCGGTGATGTTAGCAACGGGTGTTGGGGGCGTCAAGGAAGATGGGTCGTAGGGCGAATTACGCCAATGAGGCGAATGGCGCATCGAGGATCGTTCGATGCGCCATTTCGCGTTATTGGCGTAATTCGCGGCTATTGCCTGGCCGGGGGAGCCGGCTTCGCAAACCTGGCGTCCTCCACTGCGACATTCTGCTGGACCTGTTCCACTTTGACCGTCTGATAACCGAGCGGCCGTGCGATTATCCATTCATATGGGAACCTGGTACCACCCGGCACATTGCGGTAGTCTGAATAGTCAATCCGCACTACGTTCTGGCCGATGGGATTCTGCCCAAGGTATACGAGGCGAAGCAGATTCCCTGTCTTCGGGTTGAAGAAAAGCCGCACAGGCACGCGGCCAGAGGCCATTCCGCGAAGCTGATACACTTCCTGATCGTTCAGCCGGACGCGTCTGGTCTCAACCTGAGTGATGTCCTTCAAGTGTCTGGCGACATATAGCGGGTCCTGAAGTTTGGAATCGTCGCTTTCAGACTCCCGTGCGTCGCGTACATCACCATTGGCTGCACGTTGCCAGGCGTTCGTGGCGCCGCGGCCAACGATAGCGTCGCCGTTACCCTGGTGGGTGATCATCAAACCGGAATCACCTTTGCTAACGAGTTCCATGTTCGCAACGGCGCCTTCCGAGTTCGTAGCGGAGTACTTCACGATCCGGCTGGTAATCTTGGACAGCGTCGCGTCTCCGCCAAGCGTCTTCAGATAATTATCTATTAGCTGGCTGGCCGGCGGTCCGGCTACCGGCGGCAAGTCGGGAGCACCGTTGGGGCTTTCCGGGTCCCAGGGTTTGAACTTCTCAGTGGCCAGTGCGGGATTCGCAGCCGGTTCTGCCTGCCCGCGGTGGCAGGTATTACAAGTGACTGTCCGCTGGCCCTTGAAATTGTCCTTATTGATGGCCTTCACCATCTGGATCATCTGGCGCGCTGTTGTCTTAACCGGAGTGTCCGCAGCACGGTCCGGCAGATGACAAAAGTTGCATCCGACGCCTAGTGACCCCTCGAAAAACTGCATCGTGGGAATCAGTTGGTCGGCCGGAGTTCCCTGAAGCTGCTTGATATCTTTGAAAGCGGCTTCCGCCCGTCCACCTGGCATCGCAGCGTTCTGCGCAAACGCGGCGCTCCCGCCAAAAGCCGTAACCAACACGACCAAAGCGAGCATCGCCGTAATGGTTGTCCTGTTCATACTCACCTACCTTTCATTCTCTAAACCTTGATGTTCTGATCTCTGATTCAAGTGGTACGGCGTTTCTTCGGAGAGGTTCTGTTCTGTCTGCCCGGCACGATTTTACGCCGCCACGTTAAAGACAAGTCCAAAGTTGTGTATTAGTAACGATTTGGGGGATTGTACACCCCACGTACAGGTCGCCGTGAGCGAAAACCTTGATCAAACTATTCGAGCGGGCGCGAGCAATGAAGGAGGTTTCTTTCGAAGAATTGCTGCGGAGATCAGCGTCATGATCAGGCCGATGGGAAAGGGCTCGATGAACGTGATTGCGACATTGAACAAAGGATTCTTGTAAAGCTCCTTCATTCTGTTTATCGTATCCGCCGTTTTAGGGAGGAGATCGAATAATGTGGTAACCTCCCACGCGCATTTCAGGCCGAAAATAAAGCGCGGGCGTAAAGCCCGCGGCTACGTGCAAACACGGAGACAACGGATGCATATCAAGAATGCGGCATGCGCGGTATTGGTTGCGCTCATGGCCGTGGGCCTGGCCTCGATCGCGCATGCTCAGACCCAATTCGGCAGAATCGTGGTGTTCGGTGACAGCCTGTCTGACGGCGGCGCCTACACCAACATCGTCAAGTCCCTCAATGTCCCCGGCGCAAGCCAGGTGGCGCGCTTCAAGTTCACTACCAATCCCGGCAACGTGTGGGTTGAGAACATCGCCGCCCGGTTCGGCATCACGCTCACGCCAAATGCGCTTGATGGCGGGTCCAACTACGCTGAAGGTGGCGCACGGGTGACCCTGCCCAATAACTCGCCGCCCGGCTTCTCGCAGACCGCGGTGTCGGTGCAGATCGACCGCTTTCTCGCTGGAGGCGGTACGTTTGGCAAGAACGACGTCGTCACGATGTGGATCGGTGCCAACGACATCTTCCAGGGCGGACCCGCGGCGATTCCGCCGGCGATCACAGCACTGGTGACGCAACTCGGGCGCCTTCAGGCCGCCGGTGCCAAGAACATCATTCTCGTGAGTCTGCCCGACATCGGCTCGACGCCGGCCTTCGGGTTCGGGGCAGGAGGTGCCGCCAATCCGGGGACACAGGCGTCGCTCAGCTTCAACTCCGGTCTGAAGCAGGGTCTGCAGCGGTTCGGCGGCAACGTCCTGTACATCGATGCTTTTACCCTGTACAGGGAAGTCGTGGCCAATCCCGCTGCATATGGCATCAGCAACGTCAACGCCGTGGCCTGTCTCACGCCGTCGTCGGGACAGTGCACGCCCGCCACTACGGTGGCGAACGGCGCCGAAGGCTACCTCTTCGCCGATAGCGTCCACCCGACCACGGCGGGCCACCGCATCCTGTCCGACGCGGTGATTGCAACGCTGCTGGCACCGTCGCAGATTTCGATGCTGCCGCTGTCAGTACAGTCGTCGGTGCGCGGCCAACAACTGGCTTACGACAACCGCCTTTATCCGAACGGCGGCCACTCCGTCGGTAAGATCGAGTTGTA
>QHXD01000350.1 GCA_003223895.1 Acidobacteriota bacterium | reverse complement strand
GCCACGTAGTGGAGCGAGGATGGCGTGATCACGCCCACCGAATCCTGGAGTGGGGTCGCCACATGAAAAACGAGCCCGAAGGTGTCGGGCGAAGGCCTGCCGCCGTGGGGTATGCGTACCGAGGTTACGAACCGCGAGCGGTCGCCGTAGGCGATCTGATCCTTGTCGCCCTTGATCATTGCCGGGGATGCCGGTGTTTGGCCGATCGCGGGTGCCGCTGCTCCCAACGTAAAACCGCCGGCCAGCGCGGCGCTGCCTTTCAGAAATTCCCTTCGACCTGGTCGTTTCGAACCCATGGGTCTCTCCTTCGCAAATGAGCCTAGCAGGAAATCGCGTCGCGAAAGCATACGCCCGGCTCGGGCGGATAGTCAAAATAATCGGCATGATCGGATGGGGCAGGTGGGTCGAGCGTGGGGCGGCCTTTGATGATCGACGAACTTCTTGCCTTAGTTAATGAGCCCAACAATCAAAGGCTTCATAAAGCTTCATAAAGCATTCTTCTGTACGGACACTACCGGATCGGTTACCTGATTCGAGACGAAAAAACCATCCACATCCTCGGAGTTCTACACGGTGCCTTGGATATCGACGAACACCTCAAACGCATTCTTTAATTGATCGCGACCGCGTTACACGACACTGCACTATGGAATCCAGAACGCCATCGAGATCCTTGCCGACATCCTCTGCAAGAAATCGCAGAATCAGATAGCCGTTCTGCTGCAACAGCCGGTCTTTCCGGCGATCGCGACGGTAGGCTTCTGGATCGGAGAGATGCTGCGAGCCATCAAGTTCCACAACGATACGCAAAGGCTCGTTGAGGAAATCGACTTCCATTTGACTCTGGCCGTCGAACGCAATCGGCAAGCGAACGTTCAATTGAAACCGGCCTTTTGTCTCAGGAAGAGTTTCAAGGCGGCGATATAAAAAGGCTTCGCTCGCGCTGCGCGCCCTTTCCAGACCGGTCTTTTCCGGCAGTGAAGGTTGGACTGCGCGGACAAACAGGTTCGCGAGAGGTGTATCCACACCGTCACGAATGAGCCGCCGCACAGTGGCAGCATAATCACGCTTCCATTCCGGGTCCGACGGAAGGACTACGTCTGCGGGCCAGCCCGGAACAGCGCTCGCTGGCAGAGAGATCGAATATCCAACTGCCTCGTATCCACGGCAACGCCGATCAAACATCCGGGCCAGCATGGGCACGTTCAAGTCGGCGTAGTCGTAGATGCGAACTTCGCGCTTTCCGTCATAGAGACGGTGAAGCCGTCCCGCATATTGCGCAATCGTTCCATGCCAGGACACCGGCAGCGTCAGAAACAACGTGTCCAGCCGCGCATCATCGAATCCTTCGCCGATGTAACGGCCAGTCGCAAGAATCACCCGCCCTTTTTCCGTGGAAACCGCGGCGAGCTCGGCGGCCATGGCTTCGCGCTGCTTCTTTCCCATGCCGCCGCGGAGCACGATGACGTGGCCAACTCTCCCCGCCAGCTGATTGGCGAGACTGTCGAGATGTTCGTTTCTTTCTGTGAGCACGAGCGGCGAGCGGCCTGCCTCGACGGCTTCGATCACATCCTCGCAGACGCGGCGATTCCGCGATTCGTCGCCGGCCAGTTCCCCGTAGAGTGAATGAAACTCGACTCGTTTGTCCGCAGGAGACGGCATTGCCGGCTGAAAGGCTGTTGGACGCACGAGAACGCTGTGAGTAAAGGGCCGCCGCATCGCCTCCGCCTTCGCGTTCACACGATGCCGCACGGGCCCGCACTGCATGAAGATGATCGGATGATGGCCGTCCTTCCGTGTGACCGTTGCCGATAATCCCGTGACAAACTTCGCCTTCGCGCGCCGGACGACCTGTTCGAAGCTGTGGGCCGACAAGTGGTGGCACTCATCGACGATCACATGACCGTATTCACCGACGCAATCATCGACGACGCCCTTATGGACCAGACTTTGGATAACCGCGACATCCAGCGCGCCCGTCGGCTTACGGCGTCCACCGCCGATGCGTCCGATATCACGGTTATTCATATTCAGAAACGTCGACAAGCGTTCGACCCATTGATCCAGCAACTGTCGTCGATGGACCAGCACAAGTGTGTTGACGCCACGCTCTGCGATCAGGCAGGCCGCCACCACTGTTTTGCCAAATGCCGTGGTCGCTGCGAGCACGCCAATATCGTGCCCTCGCATCGAATCAGCCGCCGCCTTTTGCTCCGGCCGGAGCGTTCCTTGAAATGTCACATGCAGGGGTTGGCCATGGCACCGCTCGTCACGCACCACAGTCGTTATGTTCAAATCCGACAAAAGTTGCTGCACGTCGTCCACGCAGCCGCGCGGTAACCCGATGTGTTGCGGATAGTCTTCGGCGCACGCGATGATGCGCGGCTTGTCGTATGTTGGCAGGCGCATGGCCTGCGCTTTGTAGAACTCGGGATTCTGAAAGGCCGCCAGGCGGAGCAACCGGTTCCGCAGTCCCGGAGGCAGGCCGTCCCTCGCAATGTAGATCTCGTTCCCGACGACGAGTTCCAAGACCCCAGGAAGCTCTCCAGCAATCGGCGGTTCTTTCCGGCGGCGCGAAGGCGGCGCCGTCCACGGCTCCGGATCGTCTTCCTCCATCTGTGGCAGGCGTACGCCGACGACATGTCCTCTCCGTTCGGCATCCCGCACGAGGTCTTCGATTGTCGTTCTGCCAATCCTCGGCACCGATGACAGAAACGACCACTGATCTCCGTAGGGAACCATCTGATCGTCCAGGAAAACGCTGTTACCCAGGTCTCGTGGCTGCTTCTGGAGCGGCAGTGCGATCAAATTGCCGAAGCCTCCGTGGGGCAAAGTGTCTTGATTCGGAAAGAATCGATCATAGGAACCAAAACCAAGGTCCGGACGGCGTTCCATCGTTTCGGTCAAAACGAATGAACCCAATCTTCGCGCGGATGCGGCGGTGACGGCTTCCTCAAAGAACAACCATACGTGCCCGCCCTGACCAGACCGGGATCGCTCCAGCACAGCCGGAATGCCAATGGCGCGGCAAGTCTCCAGAAATGCACCAGCGTCCTCGCGCCAGCCCTCCTTATCGAAATCGACGGCCAGGAAGAAGCACGTCTCGTCCTGAAGCATCGGGTAAATGCCCGCGACAAACGGCTGACCCGCTGGATCAAATCCCGACAGATGCCAGCGAATCACTTCATCGGTCATCGGAAGAAATCGTTGATGCTGGCAGTCCGCGCACTTGATTCTTGGCTTCTCGCAAATGCCTCGGATCCACTCGTTGCCGCAGGCAGGCGCGTAACCCGATCTTCCGGTTTTCCGGCTTTCGAACCGCCTCGGATAAACATCGTCTCGTCCACGAAAAAGAGAGCGAAATAGTTTGATCTTGGCGTCGGCCGCTGAATGTTGATCGACGAAATTCGTAGCGTTAGGCATGGAGCTCACTCGCGCAATATACACCTTCCGGTTATTCCGACCGCCCCCGAGCTGCGTCAAGGTCTTTATCGATATTCCCGATGAGAACGCAGCCCAGCTCACGGCTGGAGGCCGGGAGCTCTCGCGTATGGCCCTGAAGCATTGGCCCGAGAGGGGTATCGACTCGGCACGCTTAATCAGCTTCAAGTTGGGCAGTTCCTGGGTCTGAGTCGCATACAAACCGAAGACTTCCTGGCCGAGCACGCGGATCTGTACGATTTTGATCCCAGTGAATTAGACCGAGAAGCGCAGACCCTGGCCAACCTCTCTAGCAAGAGCGACGCTCTCTAGCGGACATGCCTTGTGCCCGATGACCGTTGTTTCCAACACTTCACCGCCCATTTTTGCCATTTCACTCATCTCTCTGGATGAGATCCAACGGATCGCAGAACTCAAACAGATGACGGTCGCAGAGTGGGTGCGCCAGACCTTACGCGCCGCGCGTAAGGTCGAGTCGAGCGGCGATCCGACCTCTAAGCTGGCGGCCATTCGAGCTGCCGCGCGCAATTCCTTTCCTACAGCAGATGTCGATGCAATGATGGACCAGATCGAGGCTGGCTATACCGGCCGCCAATGATCTTTGTCGATTCCAACATCCCGATGTATCTGGTCGGCGCTCCCCACTCACAAGGATGACTCACGACGGCTTCTCGAACGGTACGTGGCGGAACGAACTCCGTTGGCGACGGATGCCGAAGTGTTCCAGGAAATTCTGCATCGGTACGTCGCCATTGATCGCCGCGATGCGATCAAGCCCTCGTTTACCGTGCTGCTGAATCTCGTCGATGAAGTCTCTATTCAATTCAACTCTCAGACAACGAACGCGCCCGCGACCTCGTACTCAGCAAACGAAAACTCTCCGCCCGAGATGCCATTCATGTAGCCGTGATGGAACGAAACAGCGTCAAGCGGATACTGAGTTTCGACTCGGGTTTCGACAGCCTGTCCGGTCTGACGCGTATTTCCGAATAACCTTGCACATCTTTCGCTAAAACTTCTGGCCCAAGGGCTGTTGATGATCCCTCGCCGCCGTATTCAACCTACGCGTCGATGCTTTGGAACTACGAGGCCCAATCATATAATGCCCGCCGTGTTCGAATTGCGCATGCGATTCCTCAGCGTGGCAACATTGTTGTTGGTGGTCTCCGTAAACACTGAAGAACGCCGAAAGGCAATCTGAAACTGACGACCAACGAAGGGAAATACAGCGCGCCCTGCGCGACATGCTGGAGAAATCCGCGGACGAACTTCGGCAAGTGCGCTATGCGGACTATGGCGGGACGGCGAATGCATGGTCCATCACGGAACTTCTGCGACACTACTTCGTTCCGAATCCGCCGGCCGCTCTGGATGAGAAGCGCTTTTACGAGGACCTTGGCGAGCCTGCGGCCCGCGCGGCCATACAGCATCAGCTAGATGAGGTCAGCCGGGCGCTGCAATGAAGTGAGGAGGACAAGTGCCTAAGTGCGCTCTGCATCCCGGACGCGATTCAGTGACGATCGTCTTTGGCAAGAACTACTGTGAAAAGTGCCGGGAGGGAATCGCCGCGGCGCGCCACCGCGTCGACCGCCACGTCGAGCCGAAGGATTGTTGGTTGGTCTTTTCAACAAGGAGGTCGTGTCTTGATCTCGGCAGGTTGGTAAGAGTAAGATCAGTAAGAGTAGGAGACAGTTATGCGTGTGACATCGAAGGGACAAGTCACGATTCCACAAGACATACGCGAACGGCTCGGGCTGTTTCCCAATACCGAAGTCACTTTCGACGTCGTCGGAGATACTGTCCGCATTCGAAAGCAGAAACGAAGTAAAAACCGCGGGCATCAGCTCATAGCCCATCTGCGAGGGAAAGGGACAATAAAACTGACGACTGACGAAATTATGGCGTTGACCCGAGACTAGCGTGGCAGAAGTTCTCGTGGACAGCAATGTGATACTCGATGTCCTAACCGAGGACGCAAAGTGGTTGGAATGGTCGGCATCCAACCTTGCTGAGGTGTCCGTCCGATTTGAGAGTATCGAAGAGGTGGAGGATGCATTAGCCGAGAGTTATTTCCGTCGTGACCCGCTGCCATGGGAAGCTGCCTTTCTCGCTGGAAAATGCTTCCTGCGGTATCGACGACGAGGAGGCCGACGCGGCTCGCCTTTACCGGATTTCTACATCGGAGCACACGCTGCGGTTCGAGGCATGAAATTGCTGACTCGCGACACACGCCGGTACCGTACCTCCTTTCCAAGGTTAGAACTGATCTCACCAGAGAAGTCGCGTTCCGCTAATAAGAATGAATGACCGGAGTCAGTTCTGGTCTTGGCTATCCCTACTGAAAATCCCATCGCGCCTGACATGATTGAACTTCCGCGCGCTGACGTTTTCGCTTGTTCGGCCAATTGCAGGAGCTTGGCGATCGTATTTCAAACGGCTCTAACATTCTGGGGAGGTTAGAATTCACCATGGACAGGTTAGAAGTGGTCTCGCGAGAAATTGTTTGAGTCCGAAAGAAGATTTGGCGAGGGACAACCGTTTGCGGATCCTGTAGCCATGGCAGTAACTTTCCTCAACTCAAAAGGGCGATTTCAGGTCACGCACGTCCGTGACGGATCCCTTCACTTCGATTTCCCGTCGTCCAGATACTGCCGCACCGGATTTCGCACTTCCCGAAGCTCAACTACCGAGCCTTCGCGTCGAAGAACCTCAATGATGTTCGCCTCGACCTGTAGCCGCCGGAGCGCTTCGGGCAAACGGTCGTCATGTGTGAAGATCACGACCTGCCGTTTCTTCGCAACCATTTGCAGGACGCGCGCCAACCCGTCGACGCGGGCCGGATCCATGGACTGGACAGGGTCATCGATGAATACAAATCGGAAAGGACTGTGTTCAAGTGTGGCGCGCGGCAGAAACAGGGCCAGCGCCAGCGAATGAAGTTCTCCCTGGCTCATGACGCCGAGCGCGGCTCCCCGCGTACCGTCAACCGTCACATCGAGGTTGACTCGCCGCGACGTGGACTTCCCCTGGAACGAGACGTCTTCGAGCTCGACATGGCTCTGGGTTCGCAAAAGCTCCCAGATTCGCTTGACTCGTTCCTTGATCGGCAGGAAGCGTTCGTTGTGGATCGTCGTCGCTGTCGTACGCAGCCAGTCCTCCGCGGATTTAAGCCAGCTCACCGCCTCCAGTTCGGACAGCATCTTCCTAGCATGGGGAATCCATTGTGCAAGAACTTCGGCCACGGGACGCCACAGGTCTTCCCGCTTCTTAAGCTCTATTTGCGCATCGCTCCGAAGTTTCTGGATTGCATGGTCCAGTTTCGGCGCGAAGTATTCCACATGGGCGACGAGCTCGTTGCCGGCTTTGGTTTCGCCTTCCTTCCACGCGTTCCACAGCTTCAGGAGATCCGGATCTTTGATAGACGCCGGAGGCGCCGCGATGAAGTGCCGCGCCGCTCGCTCGGCAACAAGAACGTGCCGATCTGCAGCATCGGCGTTTTCACTTTCTCTACGAAGGTTTCGGATTTCCTCTTCCGCCTGGCGCCGCCACGTATCAGTGAGCGCGGACGGTCGGCCACAGATGGGACAGTCCGAGTCGCCTTCATGACGATGAAAGTCTAGAGCTTTCTCGAGTATCTCGGCCCGGCGGCGCGCCTTTGCCGCGTCGGTATGAGCAACGGCTGCCCGGGCGGCGAGCGCAGAGTTCAAGGCTTGCAGAACGTCGTCTACGGCGGCGGGCTCTGGACCGCGCACGCTTGCAAGCTCACGCAACCTGCGGATCTCGGAATCTGCCTCCGCAGATGTGCTGTCTGCAGACAGGAGCGCGGTCACGCCGTCGAGCTGCCAGTGCCTGTCTGCAAATGCTTCGAGGCATTTTGCCGCACGCTCGTCAGGATGCGTCTTGAGGATTTCACAGATCTCATCGAGCCTGTCCCGAACTGCCTTGTGTGCTTTCGTTCGCGACACTCTCGTCTCTTTCAATGAGTCCGCCGCAGCAATCAGATCCTCGAGTCCGAGGATAGCGGCGAGTGCATCGAAGAGCCGGGACGGCCCCTCCTCCAGCATCGAACCGAGTTCGTTATAGGAGAGAAACGGACGATAGGTGGAGAGCGCTTCCGACCACCCAAGCGACGTCAGCGGTGCAGACTTACCCTTGTATGAAACAGTGGCACCGCCATCCTCAAGGTCGTCACTGGCCTTCCAGGATCGGGCTACCGTCTGGGATCCTGCCCGACCGTCGATCGAGAGCTTCGCCTCGATGCGAGCCAGGTCCGGGTGATGAAGATTCCTCCACCCTT
>QHXD01000349.1 GCA_003223895.1 Acidobacteriota bacterium | reverse complement strand
CCTGATCCGTTCCACTTTCTACAAGGCGCCGGATCTTGTCTTCGTAAGGGGCATAAAGGAAAGCGTGGAATGCATCTCTCCGATTCTCCAGGAAAAATGCGGAGCCCCGGCCTACGATGACGCAGTTTCCTGCAGTGGCCGCCTCGCGGACGATTCGTTCCGTCAATCTGAAGATAGCGTCCGCGTCCAACAGTTTCAGCCGGTGCACATTGAGGCTTCCCTCGAAGCTACCACGTAAGAATGATTTGAGCAGGCGATAGTAAAGTGGATCCATTCGCTCTTCCCGCCGCTCGACCTCCGACCGGTCACATTGGGCCTGCCGGGCGATCTCGCTTGTCAGCAACTGGTCCCACAGTTTCCATCCAAGCCTTTCCGCAAGCAGTTTTGCAATTTTCGCGCCACCGCTGCCGAATTCCCGCTCAATCGTGACAACTCTAACCGTCATTTCCACACCAACCTATTCGGCGGCCGCTCGAGAACGCGCACCCAGTTCGTTCTTCTTCAGCAGGAAAGAGAGAACGAACATGATTGCGGCCGCTACGCCAAGAATCCAGAAGACGTCGATGTAGGCCATTGTGGCCGCCTGGTTTTGCGCAGAGAGATACAGCCTTGCTTGAGCTTGCATCTGGGCCCCATCCAGGGATGACCCGGACTGCGTCAGTTGGTCGGTCAGACCGCTCACTGCATTGAGCGTTGTCGTGCTTTGTGATGTGATGTGGCCTATCAGAACAGTCTGGTGGTACTGAGAGCGCCGGGCAATCATGGTGGTGACCATCGAGGTTCCGACGCTGCTTCCTATGTTGCGCATGAAGTTGACGATGCCTGACACCGCATTGCTCTTTTCCAGTGGTATTCCGACATACGCCGCGAGAGTGATCGGCACGAAGAGAAAGCCCAGCCCGACAACCTGGGCGATGCGAAGTCGTGTCGCGGTAAAGAAACTGATGAAGAGTCCCAGCTGAGTCGTTGAATACAGCATCGCAAGCGCCATGCAGAGCCAACCGAAAGCGATGATGTAGCGCGCCTGAATTTTTGATGTGAGCTGGCCCACGATCGGCATCTCCACCAGCAGGAGCAGGGCGCCAAGAGAAAGAACCATGCCCGCCAGCTCGGCGGTGTATCCCATCAGCGTCTGCAGGAACTGTGGGATCATGACCAGGCTGCTGAACAGCACCACTCCCAGCAGGAACATCATCACGTTGGCGCTGAGAAAGTTGAAGTTCCTGAAAAGCCGCACGTCGATGATCGGTTGCTTCGCGAACCACTCCCAGATGAGTAGCGAGAGCAGGCCTGCGCCCGCAATGATGGCGAGAGTCACAATGAATTGTGATCCGAACCAGTCGTCCTCCTGTCCGCGGTCCAGCATGATCTGCAAGGCGCCTACTCCCAGCACGAGCAGGGAGATTCCGATGTAATCGATCCGTAACCCCGCTCGCTTCGCGCCGCTCAAGTACGGAGGATCGTCGATCAGTCTCAACACCAGAAACAGGGCGAGCAGGCCGACCGGGAGATTGATGAAAAAAATCCAGCGCCAGGAATAGTTGTAGGTAATCCATCCGCCGACTGTAGGACCCGCCGCAGGCGCAATCACTGCGGTGATGCCGTAGAGGCCGAATGCCAGACCTAGCTGCTGAGGAGGGAAGGTGTCTGCGAGGATAGCCTGCGCCATGGGCTGCAGCCCACCGCCTCCGAGGCCTTGCAGCACGCGGAAGAAGAGAAGAAGAGGCAGACTCGGCGCGATTCCACAGAGCAAAGAGCTCAAGGTGAAGAAGCCGATGCATGCCATGAAAAAGCGCTTGCGGCCAAACGCGCTCGCGATCCAGCCGCTGATGGGCAGAACAACTGCGTTTGAAACCAGGTAGGACGTCAGCACCCAGGTGCTCTCATCGTTGCTGACGCCAAGATTGCCGGCCATGTACGGCAGCGCCACGTTGGCGATGCTCGTGTCGAGAATCTCCATGAATGCCGCTATCGCCACGACGATGGCGATCAGCCACGGATTGTGCCGGGGTAGTGTGACGGACGCGGCACCCTCCACGCTGTTCATCGGACATACACTTTTGGCACGACGTTCACACCGGGCCGAAGCTGGAGATCGCTGTTCTGTCCCGCCTCGATGACGATCTTTACAGGAACTCTCTGGACGATCTTGACGTAATTGCCCGTGGCATTTTCAGGCGGAAACAGG
The DNA here is from genome assembly GCA_003223895.1 of Acidobacteriota bacterium. Classification (GTDB taxonomy): domain Bacteria; phylum Acidobacteriota; class Terriglobia; order 20CM-2-55-15; family 20CM-2-55-15; genus 20CM-2-55-15. The sequence continues at coordinate 11,409 of QHXD01000349.1, read as the reverse complement.
CTGAAAAGCGGGCCCGTCGCACCGGCGATGCTGTCCACGTGACCCTTGTAGGTCCGCCTGTTGGAATCGACGTAAAACTCGACGAACTGTCCGGGGCGCATGAACTGAAGCTGCGTCTCCTTGAAGTTGGCGGTGATCCAGACGTCCTCGAGAGGAACAACGGTCAGCAATTGCTGGCCCGGTTGAACGTTCATTCCAACCACCACGGTCTTGGTCACCTGTCCCGTCACCGGGGCAATAATTTTTGTGTAGAGAAGGTTCAACTCGGCTTGTTCGAGGCTCGCCCGCCTCTGCTGTACAACGGCCTCTGCCGAAAGGGCGCGAGCGCGGGTAGCCGCGACTTGTCTCGGCGCGGTTTGCGCCGCGCGGTGGCTCGCCTGGGCTGACGTCAATGCGCTGCGGGCCTGCTCCACAGCCTGCTGGGGCACCGGTTACCGTGGCTGCGCTTGCCCGGGCTGCCGCCAGCGCGGTGTCGTAGGTCTGCCGCGCCACCTCTTCCTTTTCCACGAGCATCTTGTAGCGGGCCGCGTCGAGCTGCGCCTTGACGTCATTTGCCTGAGCCTGTTCCACCTGAGCGTTGGCGGCGGCGAGCTGTTTCTCAGCAGCCACGATTCCCGCTCCGCCTTTTTCGATGTCGGCTGCAGTGGATTGCAACTGGCTGGACGTGTTCGTCGCTGTGATCGGAACATCTATGCGCATCGATTGAGCCGTCGCTTCGGCATTGTCAAGGTCGGCGCGCGCCTGGTCGACGGCAACCTGATAGTCCTTCGGATCGATTTCAACCAATACAGCCCCTTGCCGCACGTATTCGTTGTCTCCCACATTCACTCGGATCACGTGCCCGCGAATTCGAGCACTGACCGGATAAAGATGCGCGTCTGCTTGCGCGTCATCGGTCGATTCATAGCTGGAGAAGTGGCGCCACAAGAATAGCCCGCACACAGAGGCCACAAGGATGCCGCAGAACACAAGCAGCAAGATCTTTCGGCGTCGCCGCCGATTTTTTGGTGGTATTACGCTTTTCCCGGAGTTCGCTTCGTTTTCCTCAGGCATGCCTGTCTATCTCCAGCAACGTTTTCAAGCATGCCCGGTTCCCTTGAACGATGGAATTTATACGGAGAAATCGTGAATCGGACGCTGGCCATTGCTCCAAACACCTTTTTTAATACGTGTCCGCTTGTGTAAAATCCGGTCCCGAAAGCGGACAGTGCTTGTCCGTGGTTCGGCCTTACCTTGTTGATAAGACAGGCATCGCGAATGGCCACGCGAATGCCATAACCAGGCCATGCTAAACGATATCCGCTACGCATTAAGGACGATGCGGCAGAACCCCGGGTTCGCTCTGACGGCGATTGTCTCCATCGCGCTGGGCATCGGCGTCAATTCGACCATCTTCAGTCTTGCCAACGGACTACTGCTGCGGCCATTGCCCGTACCAAATCCGTCGCAGGTTTTCAGTCTTCGCTCCCGAATGCCGCGCGTATTTTCGAGCGGCGGACTCGTTGGAGCCGGAAGTTTCGGCGACATGTCGTATCGGGACTACGTCGACTTTCGAGACAAGAATCAATCCTTCAGCGGATTGGTTGCTTATACTCCAGAGCAGGTCGGCTTCGCGCCGAATGCCAACGCACAACCACGGCTGGAAAGCGGCTTGCTAGTGAGCGGAAATTTTTTCAATGTCCTCGGAATCGAACCGAAGCTTGGCCGGGGTTTCACATCTGAAGAGGATCGGGTTCCCGGGCGGGATGCCGTGATCGTTCTGGGTTACGAGTTCTGGAACCGCGAATTCGGGTCGAGCCCAGCCGTCCTCGGAAAGCAAATCCGGCTGGATGGTTTGGATTTCAACGTCATTGGCGTTGCGTCCGAACCGTTCATATTCCTGCAGGCGCTTCGTCCTGCCTTTTTCATTCCTGTGATGATGGGACCGCGGCTGCGCGCTTCCAATGAAGATCTGCTGACGAATCGAGAGCGGCGAACTTTCGCGGTCAAAGGAAGGCTCAAACCAGGCGTTTCGCTCGAGGCCTCTAATAACGAAGCACAGGTGTTGGCGAAATCGCTCGAGGAATCCTACCCCGATACGAACCACGCCATCGGAGCAGCCGTGCGCACCGAAACCCAGACAAGGGTCGACACCTTCCCATTTTATCCTGCCTTACTGGCTTCTCTTTTCTTCGTCGTGATAGCGGTATTGGCCATCGCTTGCGCCAATGTCGCGAACCTGATGCTTGGCCGAGGCCGCGCGCGAGCACGGGAAATCGCGGTACGCATGGCGATTGGGGCTAGCCGTGGGCGGGTCGTGCGGCACCTCCTGGTCGAGAGCCTGCTGATCGCCCTGGCTGGCGGCACCCTCGGTTTGCTGCTCACGGACTTTGCGGTGGATGCACTGTACAACTTCGAAATCCCGGCGGATATGCCCATTCAATTCAGCTTCCAGATCGATCAGAGCGTTCTTTGGTTCACGCTTGTTGTTTCGATTGCCAGCGCAATGCTCTTCGGGCTCCTGCCCGCCATCCGTTCGACGAAACCCGATCTGGTTCGAACGATGAAAATGGGAGAGTCGGACGAACAGGGCAAGAGGTTTTCCGGACGCAACGTGCTCGTGGTCCTGCAAATCGCGGGCTCGCTGCTGTTGCTTGTAGCGGCAACTCAGCGCTATCGAAGCAATGCCGACGCCATCGCCGCAAACCCCGGCTACCGCAGGGACCATCGGATCATCATGAGACTCGATCCGACGCTGGTCGGCTATTCGCGGCAACAAACGGAACAGTTCTACAAAACCTTGATCGATCGGTCGCGCGAAATCCCCGGAGTGAAGTCCGCAGCCCTGAGCTTCTTTATCCCCCTCTCATACAACTTTCACCCGGTGTCGGTCGTTCCCGAAGGCTACAAATTCGCCCAGGGCCAGGAAACCGTTTTGGTTCCGACAACGAGCGTCGTGGATGCTAATTACTTCGAGACCTTCGGCGTCCCGATTGTGGCCGGCCGCGGATTTCTGACGACCGACCGCACGGATTCCCCTCGCGTTGCGGTGGTCAATGAGACGTTTGCCAGGCGGTACCTGGGTGAGAATCCGGTCGGGAAGCGTTTTCGGCTCGAGGGCAAAGATGCTGCCTGGATGGAAGTTGTCGGTGTTGCGAAACAGGGCAAGTATTACGGAATCCTTGAACCGCCAATGGATTTCATCTACTTCCCGCTGAGCCAGAATCCCGAACCTCGGATGACGCTCATCGTCGAATCCTACGGCGACCCGGCTTCACTCGCGGCGCCGCTCCGCGGGATGGTTCGTTCCATCGATGCGAACGTGCCGATCATCGGCGTGCGCACCATGGACAATCTGTTCGAACAAAGCGGCGTGAGGCAGCTCAAGATAACGAGCGACATTACCGGTCTGGCGGCTTCCATCGGACTCGCCCTGGCTCTGTTCGGCTTGTATGCGGTCGTCGCGTATCAGGTTTCGCGGAAAACACGCGAGATCGGCATTCGTGTAGCCGTCGGCGCAGACCAACGCCGCGTAATGAGAATGATTTTGAGACAAGCGGCGATGCTGAGCCTGACAGGCATTGGCGTTGGACTCGTGCTGAGCCTCACCTCCAGTCTGGCATTTGCATCCGCCGCAAATCCGCGAGCACCTTTCGACCCCGTCGCCCTCGTCCTGGCACCAGTGGGATTGATGCTGACCACTCTGCTGGCGGCGGCAGTTCCGGCGCGGCGCGCCTCGCGGGTCGATCCCATGCAGGCCTTGCGGCAGGACTGATGAACGCGGGCTAAAGCCCGCGACTACATTGGGGTCAGGTCCGCTCCCGAAATGTAGTCGCGGGCTTTAGCCCGCGTTCATAGTGTCTTCAGGAACGCGATGAGATCCTTCCGATCCTTGTCCGGCAGATTCAACCCAAAGGGATGCCCTTTCACAGTCGAGATGCGGCTCGGGTCAAGCCACTCCTCGAGTGTCTGTACTGCGCCGCTGTGCTGCAGAGGGCCGCGGTACCACACACCCCGAAGCGAAGGAACTTTGTAATAGCCCGTTCCTTTCCTGGTCTGAAGAGCGAGAGCCGGATCAGTGCCTATCGTTTCCACAGGAATCACTTCATTGTTCGTGTAAAGAGGAGGCGTGTGGCACCGCGTGCACGTTTCCCGCTCGAACACCGCTTTGCCTCGTCTTGCCGCCGCACCGAATTGGTTTGGATTCTTCGGCGGCTGGAGCGAGCAAATAAATTGAGCGAGGGCGTAAAGCTGCTCGTCACTGTAACGCTGCAGATTCTCCGGCTCGGGCAGTTTCTCGAGCAGCGCAAAATCGCCGAACCGGTCGAAGGAATTCCCGCCCTGAACGAGCGCGACGTAGCGCATTAGATCCGCCATGGAACGCTGCCGCACGATGCCGGTATGGTCAAGGTGTTTGAGATCGCAAACACCGATGAGATTGGGTATCTGAGCCGGGATGAACAGGCTCAAATTCACCCGGGTCGTTACGCCGGGAGGAATGGATTCGTACGCCCTGGCGATATCCTCGACCGACATCCTGTCGATTCGCTCCAACGGATCGGGACGAAGCCATGGCAGCCCGAAAAACAAACGCTGTCCCGACCGAATATCTTCGAGAAACTTCTTCGGCTCCTCCGCCTCCTTCGCCTGCGCACGGAGGTTCAGTCCAATCGCTCGATCGACCGGAAGATTCCCCTGTGCACCCTTGACGACGCTTCCATCCCGGAGAACGCGCGTGTGGCACATGCCGCACGATCCGGTCCCAACTTCCACTTCGCCTTTCTTCCGGATCACGTAGCGGGCGAATGGAATGGTACCGTCTCTCGCGATCGGAATGCCGAGATGCTCGTACCATGCAGGGTCTCTAACCTGAGAAAGCTTGAACGTGGCGCCGAAACCAATCGGCGCATCGAAAACCAGTTCCCCGGCCCTGAGCCAATCATTTTCGGTCTTCAGCTTTGAAGGATCGAATACGATTTCCGGTTCCTGTTGCTGGAGCCGTTCGAAGTATCCTCTGGGCTCCTTCTTCGGCGCGTAGATCGGATAGCTCTTATAGATGGGCCTGACGGGAATGCGGTAGTAGTAAGTGGAAGCTACATGCTTCGGAGACCGGCTCGGTGCCGCCAGAGGCAATTCCATCGAGGCGAGCGCGTCGTCGTCCCACACTTTCGGAATGTCTACGCCAAGAGACAGAGTTGCCACACACGACAAGAGAATCGCGAAAGCCGTTCTCATCAGCTACGTAGCCTAGCACCGGTTTGCGAACCTGAAGCAAGGAACTAATGAGAGAAAAATGTAGGCGCCCGGCTTTAGCCGGCGCCTACAAATGCTATCCGCCCGCCAGGCGTGCGTCGGGGGTGGACCCCATGATGGCGCTGAGAAACGAATAGAATCGTCAGTGGCGGGAGCCCATTTGAGTTTCGGAGAGTGTACAGCGGACTCGTAGCCGTGGGCTTTATGCCCGCGTTCAGATACCTCCAGAAGAATTCTTCAATCGTGTTTGAACGCGGGCGTAAAGCCCACGGCTACGTGCATTTCTGAAGACCTTGGCCAATTTGCAGGGAATACTCTTTGACCCCAATTCCCGCCTTCAGTAAGATTCAGCAGCTTTTCATAAAACTGTTCAGCACCGGTGGTGCCGGACTACTGTATTGCTTCGCAATCGAATTAGTAACTGGAGGCGAACATGATTAAGAAGTGTATGGCTGCTGTAGCGATCACGATCTTGATGTCGTGGGCAGTGATGGCGCAAGATGCCAGGACCGTCATCAGCAACGCGTCGAAAGCCGTGGGCGCGGACAATTTGAAAACCATCGAGTACTCGGGCAGCGGAATGGATTTCACTCTGGGTCAGGCGTACAACCCCAGCTCACCGTGGCCGAAGTTCATCAATAAGACCTATACTCGCGTGATCAACTTCGAAACACCCGCTACGCGCATGGACAGGATCCGTATGCAGGGCGAGAACCCGCCGCGCGGCGGAGGCCAGCAGCCGGTCATTGGCGAGCAACCGCAGAACCAGACAGTCATCGTCAATGCCAACACACCCTGGGTGAATCAACTCGAAATCTGGATGACGCCTTACGGTTTCCTGAAAGCCGCCGCGGCCAATAACGCAACAGTGAAACAGCAGACGACGGGCGGCAAGAGATACAACGTCATCACGTTCCAGGGACAAAACAAGGCGGCCGTCAACGGTTACATCAACGAGCAGAACATGGTCGAGAGGGTTGAGACCATGATCGACAACACCATGCTGGGCGATATCGTTTTTGAAGCGCTGTATTCCGACTACAAGGATTTCGGCGGCGTGAAATTCCCGACCAAAATGGTGCAGAAACAGGGCGGCTACCCAATCCTCGATCTCACCATTACCGACGTGAAGCCCAATGCTCCGGCGAATATCCAGAACCCGCAGAGAGGAGCCGGGCCCGCAGCGGCCGCTGCTCCTGCCGCTGCTGCTGCGCCTTCTCAAAAACTCGCGGATGGTGTGTACCTCATCCTGGGTGGCTATGCGAGCATAGCGGTGGACTTCAAGGATTACATCGTCGTAGTTGAGGGACCGCAGAGTGAAGAGCGTGCCAGCGCGATTATCACGGAAGCCAAAAGGCTGATTCCGAACAAGCCGATCAAGTATGTGGTCAACACGCATCAGCACTTCGATCATGCGGGCGGACTCCGGACGTTCGTGGCGGAAGGCGCTACGGTCATCACGCATCAAGTCAACAAGCCGTATTACGAGAAGCTCTTCAACGCGCCGCACACGCTCACTCCTGACAAGCTGGCTTCAGCGAAGAAGAAGGCGTCGATCGAAACCATGACGGAAAAGAAGGTCCTCACCGACGGTAATCACGTCATAGAGTTGCACCACCTTCAGGGGAGTGGTCACAACGAAGGACTGGTCGTCGCCTATTTCCCGAAAGAAAAGATTCTCCTGGAGGCCGACGCATTCAATCCGCCGGCCCAACCGGTAACGCAAACACCGGCTACGATCAGCCCGTACAACCAGAACCTCGTGGACAACATCGCGAGGCTGAAGCTGGATGTTCAGACGATCATTCCGGTCCACTATCCGGCCGACGGACGGAAGGTCAGCATAACGGAATTGATGAAGGTCGTGGGTAAAGCCAGCAGCAATTAGATCGAGAAACGAACGAGGGCTAAAGCCCGCGACTACATTGGGATTAGATCGAACATCGTCCCAGAAATGTAGTCGAGGGCTTCAGCCCTCGTTATAGAATTCAGCCACGAGATACAGATGAAGAAAATCCTCCTGCTCCTCCTGCTCCTTCTGATCGGCGCAATCAGTTCCGTGGCGATGTTCGTACTCGACGATTCGACTGACGAGAACCCGGAATTCTACTTCACTCGACTTGCCTACTCTGAGAACGGGATTCGTGGATGGGGCAGGTTCGTCTCCAAGAATTTCCGCTGCCCAGAATTCGGCGGAGGCAATTTCTTTCCACCGCAGGGCCTGGGCTGGTCGATGGATAGTCCGGGAGCGGATTGCAAGTACATGGGCGGGATTCACAGGTTGACGAACCTTCGCGTCTATCCGAATCCCAACATGATCAGAATCACGGACCCCAACCTCTTCAAGTTTCCGTATGCCTACATAGTCGAACCGGGCGGGATGGATCTCACCGACGAAGAAGTGTCACAGCTTCGGGAATACCTGTTGCGTGGCGGCTTTATCCATGCCGACGACTTCTGGGGACTGCGGGAAAAGGCAAACTTCGAACATTGGATGAAAAGAGTCCTTCCCGAGTATTCGATGGAAGTTCTGCCTCTCTCTCACGAGGTCTTCCACACGTTCTTCGATATCGAGGAAATCATCCAGATCCCCGGCGAATATGCCGGTTGCACCGGCGGACCAACCTGGGAACGGCCGGACGACAAGGAACCGCGGATCTACGGGATTTCCGATGATAAGGGCCGGCTCATGGTCGTCGTCACGTACAACTCGGATCTGGGCGATGCCTGGGAGTATATGGACGAGAAGTGCTATCCCGAAAAATACTCGGGTCAGGCTTACCGCCTTGGCATGAACTTCATGATCTATGCCATGACTCACTGAGAAGTCCGGCTCAACCTATTTCGGGGCGACCGCTCCCAATACAGGATAGAACTGAGTGAAGACATGGTCGGGGCCACACAACCCGCGCTCTGTGGAAACGGCTCCGCTTTCGCCTTGAGCTTTCCCATTCCCTCCGTGAAGTTGAAATAAGCCCATCCCGCACCTTCGAACCTGCTGCTGTCTTTCACGGACACTTCCAGGGCCATGAACTCCTTCTCGTATGAGCCCTGGAGTCCAGGTTCCTTCTTCACATCGGCTGAAAACATTTCCATCGCCATCATGGTCCCTTGAGGGAATTTTCCCGTTCTGGCGAACTCGCGGTAAGCCGCAGGATGGATATAAACATTGTGGTACATCGCCGAGCTTTGGCTGGGCGCCTGTTGGGGATTCTGTGCGTAGCTAAGCCCCAGTGAACTTCCTACGAACACCCACTCCCGATATCCGACGGGCCGCAGCAAGGTGGTCTTGCCCTCGAATACAGGCGCGGAAGTCACCTGGGCGCCTGCACCGCTCGACAAAGCGAGAAATAGAATTGTTGTTGTCAGTGCCAGCAGCACCATGAACTTCGAAATGTTCTTCACTTGATTCTCCTTTTAGTAACGGACCTGGGTATTCCCCTCCTGGAACAGGAGGGGTGGACGCGCCATCAATAAAATGCCGCGAAGCCTCCGATGAAAGGCGCGGACGGGGTGGTCAGTCTCGAAACATTTGTCCATAATGACCACCCCGTCTGCGCCGCTTCGGAACGGGGTCTTTTCCTAATTGGCGCAGCCACCCCTCCTTTCCAAAGCTCCTTCAACTGCTCGATTCCGCCAAATGCTCGCCGGGCCGCGTAGCGGGCCTCTTCGGCGCTCATTCCCTGGCTCGCGAACCGTTGTTCAAGGCGGGCCAGATGACTTTGCACCTCTTCCTCGAAGTCCTGTTCCAGACGCGTACCACGGAACGTGGCCGCAATTGTCGAACAGATTGTCCGCACGTTCATGGCCGCTATTCCTCGCTCTGCAGTTTCAGCAGCCGGTCGATCACGCCGGCGATCCGTTCCCAACTCTCCGTTTCACGGGCAAGCTGCCTGCGGCCTGCTTTTGTTATGGAGTAATACCTGGCACGCCGATTGTTTTCCGAGGCACCCCATTCCGAAGAAATCCATCCTGCCTGCTGCAGGCGCACGAGCGCCGTGTAGACGGTACCTTCATTCAACTGAAGCAGGTCTCCGCTGATTTGCTCGAGCCGGCGGGCAATTCCGTAGCCGTGCAGCGGACCCAGCACCGCGAGCGCCCTGAGAACCATGAGGTCGAGTGTGCCTTGAAGTACCTCCGATTTAGCTTCAGCCATCGTCACTCCTTTGGAATGTGCACAGGACCTTAGCATCTCTCCTTTGCAATGTCCATAGGAAATTGAAACTTTGCGTCAGACGGGTGGTCAGCGCGGGCGTGAAGCCCTATTCCTGATGCCAGGCAACGGATGCGTACCAGTTGATGTGGCCGTAATAGCCGAACCATCGAAGCTGGCCATCCACTTGATCGACGACTTTCTGCAATGCCCCACCGTTCAGGTTGATACTCCAAAGGCTGGCGTTGTCCTGCCGGTCGAGTCTCGCGAACAGAATGTATTGGCCGTTCCGCGACCACAGCGGACTTTCATCTCGATACTGTGGATCGGAAGTGATTTGGCGCATCTGCTTGCCAGTCTTCACGACAGCAGCCGGCGCTTACCAGGACTTCCGCGCGATCTCGGGAAACCGACATTGAATCCGGATAATGCAGCACACTCGAAGCAAACGTGTGCGGGCGTCCGCCATCCGCGGGTACGAACGTCAATGGCAATCCGTCGGACGCGATGGAGGCCGAGGAGTCGCCATTGACCGCGACGACAATGTGACGTCCGTCGGAAGACCATCCCCTTATTTCCAGACTGCCATGTTCTCCGGCAGTGAGCAGTTCCTCGGCGCTGGTGCCGTCAACATTGACGCGCCACAGATGGGCGTTCACGGTAACGCCAAGACGGTCTCCATCCGGACTCCACGCGATGTCACCGATGCTTCCGGATTTCGGACGGCGCAGCACGACCCGCTTTTGTTGTCCGTTTCCGTCGAACGATAGAACACACAGGCCATCCGGATCTGCAACTGCCAGCTCATCTCGCATCGGCGACCACACGCCGGACCCATCCAGCACGCGCCTCTCTCCACGATTCCCATTTGCCGGCATAACGGTGAGTTTTCCGTTCTGTCGAAACGACAACCACTGCCCCGACGGACTCCATTCAGGATATTCGGCACCGCCGCCTTGACTCATTTGGACTGCGGCGCCATCCGGCAAAGGTTTTATCCAGATGTCGCCTCCCCGGCGAAAGGCTAGTGTTCCAGACGGCCCTGATACGCTTTGCGCAAAAAGCACAAAGCAGCTCAGGATTGCGAGGAACAGCGATAGCGGGGAAATGTATCGGCTCATGATGCGTTAATAAGGATGATCCACGAAATAACGGATAGTCAATCCGGAGCTAATTTACGAACGCTTCCTTCTAAAGCAGTTCGAATTGCAGGAGTTCATTGTCGGCCTGAAAGTAGGCGCGCTGAAACGCCTCCAGGTTTTCAAAAGAAGTTCTCGGCAGGCGCTTGCAAGCGATCTGCACACGACAGGGCCGCACGTCGAACGGGTACGGCTCAAATGCGGCCTGTCCCGGGCCCGCCGGCTTCATCGAGAGCCGGATGCCGGCATTGCCGGAGTAACTGACGGGAACGGGTTCGATGTAGTCCTCGTAGAGATCCTGGCAGCAGAAGTAGAGTCCGAGCTGGTCCCAGACCTGCATCAACCGATAGTTCGTCCACAACTTGTCGACATCCCATGAGCGGCGCTCCCGCTCTTGACGGCTTTCGTTGCGTTGAATGAAATCGCGAACTTCAGGACTCATCTCGCGCAGGTTGTAACCAGTCGGATGCTGGATGGTGTCGTACCGGTTCTTCCACAGGCCGGTTCGATGCATGCTGATGATGAGTCCCGCATAGCGATCGATCCCGGCCAGCCAATCGAGGCTCCACTGATAGGACTCGAGCTGCGTCGATCCCAGCGGTAATTGAAGAAACTGGTAGGGCTCGCCTGTGTCCGGGTTAATCAGTGGACCGGTTTCGTAACGCAGCCAGCCGTAATCATGGAAGGTGGCGGCGCGGACGATCGAAGCGTACGGATCGGGCGTTTCGAAGTTGTCGTTCCCCCAGTGCGCGGCCAGTTGTCCTACCAACCTGGAATGGTCGGTCTGGCCGATGAGAACGAGTTCGTTATTCGGCTGCTTGCGGACAATCATTCCCGTAATCATGCCACACCACGCGTCCCAGGATGTCACGTGAAAATCATCAC
>QHXD01000348.1 GCA_003223895.1 Acidobacteriota bacterium | reverse complement strand
AGCCCAAAGCCCCTGCGCCACAATGAGAATACCGAACATCGCCACGAGCCATGATTTGCATCGCATAATGAAACCCTCCGGTTGAATTTTTTGACGCGCAAACTAGTTACGCAGGAATTTACGGGCCACTTCGAGATCACACTTCTCATTCGAGTGAGGCATGTTCGGTCTGTACAGCCACTGCCCGGACCACTCTACCGGCTTGGCCAGATACTCTGGATCTTCCATCACGCCGGAATAAATCAGGCTTTTACCGTCCTGACTGAGGCCGAAGCGTTCAGTCAGGCGTTTCCGCGTGCTGCTGGGCAATGAATTGGAAAAGCCCATTGGGTGTTCTTTGAAATTGGTAGTCTCCACTACCAGGGTGTTTCCTTCCCATCGCCCCACGGAATGGCCAAGCAGGGATGTTTCGCTGGCCGGCGGATGCTTGCGGCCGTCGAGGTAAATAGTGCGTTCGGAATCCAGCCAATCCACCTTCATCACCACGCGGTCACGTTGAACAGTAATGGTATTCGCCACCGGGTAGAACATCAGTGCCGGCGCTCCGATGGGAATACAGTCTTTCTGCGTCGTTGCCCTGGGATCTGTATTGGCGGCCATGGCGGCCTTGCCCTTTTCAGTGACGGGCCAGTTCCTCGCGCCGCCAAGAAATCCATTGAATTCGGTGCGGGGCGGAAACCAGGTCCCGGCAATACTGGTGGCGGTTTCATTCCCGGGCGCATAGATACTCTTTGAGGCGATATTCAATGGATAATAGGTCCCGTCGCTCTTGAAGAGATCTCTTCCCAGCATCGACTTGTCGGCGTTGCTCCGGGCGGGATTACCGACGATGGTTACCACGTCGCCGACGCTGACCGAATCCCTGGTAAAACCGAGAGGGTTCAGCACCGATGCGGCGCCCGCTTCGACTTCCATTGGAGCGGTCGATCCATCGGCCTTTTTCACCTGAACGGTCATGTAAACATGCGGGTTTTTGAACTTGTATTCGGTGACGGTGCCGGTCACCTTGACTTCCTGCTGAGTGTTGTACGCAGCGGCACTGTGGTGCGCCATAGCCGGAGCGGCAAGCGCGACCGGCATGGAGCAGGCCAGAACGAATTTGGCGATCTTGTTCATAGTTTCTCCTGGATATTCATGCAGACAATTCTGTGGCGATGCTCGCACATCTAGGACCGCGCAATCCGCTTGCCGCCGAGCACGGTCCCGCTCGGGAAGAATCTCTGGTTACCGGTCCGCTTGTTCCCGTAATTGTCGAGGAACTCGAAATTTCCTGAGCGAAGCTCGAGCAGCGCGACGTCGGCCGGCGCGCCCACATTCAGCGTGCCGCGGTCACGGAACACCTCGAAGGTGCGCGAGGCATTGGCCGTTCCGCGCGCGATGGCCTGGGGTACCGACATGCCGAAGGCCAACAGCTTCGACATGCAGTTCGGCATGTCGATCACTCCCGTCGTGCGGCTATTGGCGTTCCAGTCGGTGGAGAATGTATCCGGCCAGAAGCCTGTCTTCATGATGCTTTCGATCGTGTCCCACCTCATATGACCGGTTTGCCCGTTGCCGACGTCGAACCACACACCGCGGCGGCGCGCCGCCAGGACTTCGGGAAGGATGTGGCCGTTGTCGTCGATAATGCTGTTCGGCGGCGGCGCGAACATGTGGGTGACGACATCACCGGGCTTGAGCAGATTGATGAGCCTGGGCAGCGGCGAGATCGTCTGGCCCATATGGATCATTACCGGCAGGTTAAAAGAGGTCGCCACTTCCTGCGCGCGGCGCAGCACTTCGTAATCATTGGCGCCCGCCACGTCCCGCGAGAGCCGGGCCTTGATGCCCACGATGAAATCGCGGTTGCGCGCAATCGCATCGCGCAGCACGCCGACATCGGCGCGGCTGATGTCCATCGTGTCGCCTTCGGCCAGAATACCGGCGCGCCCGATGTTGATCAGAACGCGGCCTTGTTGCGGCGCCGTCTTTGCGACCGCAATCGATTCGGCGATGTGATCGGCGCCTTGCGATCCTGCATCGATCCACCCGGTCACGCCGTCCTGCAGGACCAGTGCCGTGCCCTCGCCGGAGCGCCCGCAATGGGTGTGAATGTCGAGGAGACCCGGTGCGACGATCTTGCCGCGCCCGTCGATGGTTTCGGCAGCATCCGCCGTGATGCTCGCCTCCACCGCAGCGATGCGGCCATCTAAGATTGCCACGTCGCGCACGGCGTCGAGCCTCATTGTGGGATCGATGACACGCCCACCCTTGATAACCAGGTCGTAGTTGGCCGCGGCGGCGAACATGCGCGGTGCGCAGGCGAGCACCGCAGCACCCGAGGCGGCTGTTGAGAGAAACCGGCGCCGGTTCATATTTTCATCCTCCCGTTTTGCTGAGAGCATAAACGATTCAAGCGGGTCCGCCAAGTAAACGAGCACGCTTTCGGGTAGAATCGTCTTCCTGCGAGGAGAACAACTATGTCATTGCGAAGACTGCTGCCTTGTTTTCTGATCCTGACTTCGGCGCTTTTGCCCACGCCGGCCTCTTCTCAGGCCAGGCGGCCCGCACTGTGGTTCGAAGGGGCGCGCCTGATCATCGGCGATAAGAGTCCAACCATCGAGAACTCCGCGTTCCTCGTCGAGGGCGACTCCATCACCTGGGTCGGGAAAAAAGGAGAGCGGCAACCACCTGCAAACGCCACTCGGGTCGATCTGACGGGCAAGACCGTGATACCTGCCTTGATCGACGGCCACAACCACATCGGGCTCGTCAACGAGAAGGACGGCAGCAACACGAAGGCGAACTACACGCGCGAGAACCTGGTCGACCAGCTTCAGCGCTACGCTTATTACGGAACGGCGGCGGCGATGAGTATGGGCCTCGAGGCCGATCAGGAGCTGTCGTACAAGCTTCGTGACGAGGTCATCCCGAATGCGGCGAAATTCCTGACGGTTGGAAAAGGCATCGCGGCAACCTCGATGGCGGGTCCGCCGGGCGAAGCGCGCCTGGGCATTCCCTACGGCGCGGCGACCCCCGAAGAGGGCCGCCAGCATGTTCGGGAGTTGCACGCGCGGCGCGTCCATTTCGTCAAGTTCTGGGTTGACGATCGTGAAGGCACTGTGCCGAAGCTCAAGCCCGAGGTGTATCGCGCGATCATCGACGAGGCACACAAGAACGGGATGGAAACCCTCGCGCACCTGAGCCGGAC
>QHXD01000347.1 GCA_003223895.1 Acidobacteriota bacterium | reverse complement strand
TGATGCTGGCGTGATTTAGTTCGTCACTGATCACCGCGTCCTTGTCGGTGAGCAACGTTTCGAATAATCCGCCGTTGGCGTCGAAGCAGGACGGATAAAGAATTGTCTCTTCTGTCCCCAGGAATTTGGTGAGCGCGGCCTCCAGTTCCTTGTGAATGTCTTGTGTCCCGCAAATGAAACGCACGCTCGCCATTCCGAAGCCGTGCGTATCGAGCGCCTCTTTTGCGGCCGCGATCAACGCGGGATGATCTGCAAGCCCGAGATAATTATTCGCGCACATGTTCAGCACGCGTTTGCCACCGGTGATCGCAATATGCGCATCCTGTGGACTCGTGATGACTCGCTCGGTTTTAAAGAGACCTTGCGATTTAATTTCCTCGATAATTTGCGACAGCTGTTTTTCGAATTCCGCGATCATAAGTGAACCGGAGATTACGCAGAAAAGGTCAATCAGGAAACCAGGAACCCATGAATTTAAAGTTGAAAGAGAGGAAGCCAAGGAGCTACGAACTGGTTTTGTGTAAAAACAACTTGCGCTGCCTGTGAATAGCTGTTAATAACTTCGCCGGCGATCCACCTTGACCTACACTCAACGCCGCAATCTTGCGTTAGCTGTTCTCGCGGCCTTTATCGCGATTATTCTCCTCAGCGGTTGTGGGACGACCGAGCGTGTCCTGCCTCCATACGAGCGCCCGCTGGCAAAGACGGATTTTCAAAATGTGCGCACCACAGCGTACACGCATACCGAAGCGGACCATCGCGAATACAGCAATCACAACGCGCTCGGCGGAGAACTGCACGCGGCAGGTCCGCCCATCCATCGAGCGGAAGCAGTGGCGCGTGCGACGCTGGCGTATGAAGTTCCGCGCGCTATTCCGGTGGATGAGACCAGTTCGTATTCGTCACAGCTCCAACCGTTCTCAATGGAAGAAACGTCCGGCAGCCGCCGGATCACGCGCACGACCAAACGCGTGACGAAAACAACGCGCGGCGCGAAGCGCGCCGTCGCCGTCTCCCCTGGCCGCCATAGCCTTGGCGAAGGCGGCAGGCCGCCGCAGATCGGCAGCGCTGCGGCTGATTGGTCGCGCTGGCCGGCAGGCACGGTGTTTCGCCTGATTTCCACCGGACAAAATTACCGGGTGGAGGATTACGGCTGGGCGCTCGCGGGGCGTAACACGATTGATCTTTACATGCCGAATCAACGCGAAATGAATTCCTGGGGCGCCCGTCAGGAGACCATCCAAGTTCTGCAGTGGGGCGATCCACAGGAAAGCTTGCAGTTCCTAAGTCGTCATCAGGATTACAAGCATATTAGACGGATGGTGCTCGAGCTGAAAGGCCGCCACAAGGAAGCTGCGGCGTTGCGATAAATTGGCCCCCTTGTCGTAGCGCGGCGTCTACGATAAACCAGACCAATGCATAACCCCGCCTCTGCGCGCGGTCATATAGGTGCTCCCGCCGGCGTGGGTTTGATGACGAAAGGTGACAAAACGGTTACTAATCCTTGGTTGCCACTAGATGGCCCTCAAGAGAAATTCTGTGCCTCTCAAAACCGTTACTATTAGAAAGAAACAACATATGAAAATCGCTTGCGCATCAGCCTTTGTCTTGTTCACCCTGTTCGCAGCCCACTCGGCCCGGGCCGCCGATTGGGAAATCGTCGCCAGCCCTAATGCGGGCCGGCAGGCCAATAGTTTGTCTTCGGTCGCCGCCGTGGCAGACAATGATGTTTGGGCGGTCGGATGGGCCTTCAAGGCGCAACTCAACGCTTACCGCACCGTAACTGAACATTGGAACGGCACACGCTGGTCTGTAGTAAGGAGTCCGAACGCCACCAACGGCTACAATTTCCTCAATGGCGTCGCTGTCGTCGCGGCAAACGACGTCTGGACCGTCGGTCAGGCCGCGAACGGCAACACTTACAACACTCTGGTGGAACATTGGAACGGCGTGGCGTGGAGCATTGTTCCCAGTCCTAATGTCGCCGGCAGTTCCAATATCTTGGAAGCGATTTCGGTGGTGTCGGCTAACGACATCTGGGCGGTTGGTTACTCATCTGATCGCAGCTTCAATAATCATCCGCTCACGATCCACTGGAATGGCGCCACTTGGAGTATCGTGCCCAGCCCGAGCGTTAACGACGATATCCTCTTCGGGGTGGATGCGGTCGCCTCAAACGATGTCTGGGCGGTGGGCCGATCGTTTCAGGAAGCAAGGACACTAACGATCCACTGGAATGGCTCAGTCTGGAGCGTTGTGCCAAGTCCTAACGACAGTACGGAGGACAACATCCTGTTTGGCGTAGCCGCCGTTACATCCAACGACGTCTGGGCCGTCGGGATTGCGTGTTGCTCGAAAACGCTGGCGATCCATTGGGATGGCGCAAGCTGGAGCGTCGTCCCAACCCCGATTTTCGATCCCAACGCTACCAATCAAGTCCTAGTCGGCATCGTCGCGCTATCGAGTGACGACATTTGGACTGCAGGCCAGTATATTGTCCCTCTCCAAGGCAGTGCCCAGTTCACTTTGACGGAAAACTGGGACGGCTCGAACTGGAATTTCGTTCCGAGCCCGAACGCCCAGAATTCCAATAATCGGCTGCACGGGATCACCGCCACACCGAATGGCACGCTTTGGGCAGTCGGTACAACAGGCGTCTTTACCAGACCCGAGCGCACCTTAATCCTGCGGAAGAACCCGTAACGGGGACCGAATCTTGAGAACCCGTTCTCTTGTTCTGTTCAGCCTTCTCTTTTCTTGCCTTGATGGCCACCGTTTTTCTTGTAATCCGCAACAGTTCATACAGGGAGTTTATTATGATGATCCATCTTAGAATGTTAAAGGCCACGGTTTTCACTTGTCTGCTTTCACTCATTGCGCTGGCCAGCGCTTCGGCTCAGCTGGCGCCGACACACAAGGCGCCCCGAAATGAGCCACTTGAAAGGTACGATAATCCGCCTGCGCCTCCTCGAAAGATAGAGACTTCGCCGCGAATGATCTCGCAGTTCGGTACATTCACCAGTCACCAGGCGAACGTCGATGCGAATGGGCAGAACATCCTCGGCGACGCTGCGAATGAGTGCGTTATTGCGGTTGACCCCACAGACGGCAACAAGATGACCATTGCCTGGAGACAATTCAACGACGTTACCTCCAACTTCCGGCAGGGCGGCTGGGGATACACCACCAATGGCGGGCTGAACTGGACGTTCCCCGGTGTTCTGGAGAATAACGTCTTCCGCAGCGACCCGGTGACAAACTCCAACGAGATCGGGCAATTTTTCTACCTGAGTCTTCAGTCAAACGTTAGCCAGTCCTTTTTTTGCGACGATCTGTGGCGCTCGACAAACGGTGGCCAATCCTGGACTTTACTCTCGGGCGAAAGAGGCGGCGGCGGCGGCGACAAGGAGTGGTTCACCATCGATAAGACCAACGGCCCGGGCCATGGATTCCAATACCAGTCAGACGACGGCATTAACTGCAGCGGCGGCGGCGTGGAATTCCAACGTTCCACCAACGGTGGTGCGACCTGGCAGGCGCCAATCACTGTTCCTCACTCGCCGGTGCACGGAACGCTCGATGTGGACACGAACGGCAATGTCTTTATCGGTGGAGAAGGGAACACCTTTTACTGCGTTCGCTCGAGCAATGCCCAGATCGGCGGCCAGACACCGACTTTTGACCGAACCACCGCCGTCAACCTGGGTGGCGACATCGGTAGCGGGGGAATCAGTCCCGCAGGCCTGGATGGAATGTTATTCCTCGCGATCGATCGCTCCGGTACCGCCACTAACAATAATATTTACATGCTGGCCAGCGTGGTGCCGTCCGGGCGAAGCACAACCGACGTAATGTTTGTACGCAGCACAGATGGCGGACTAACCTTCAGCGCGCCTCACCGGATCAATGACGACCCGGTTAATCCGAGTAAGTGGCACTGGTTCGGCACACTTTCGGTAGCGCCCAATGGCCGGCTCGATGCTGTTTGGTACGACACGCGCAACGCCGCTAATAACACCGATTCCCAGTTATTCTATTCCTCGAGCACGGACGGCGGCGTCACATGGGCGGCTAACGTGGCGGTCAGCAACGCGTTTAATCCTTTCGAAGGTTATCCGAACCAAAGCAAGATAGGCGATTACATCACCATTGTATCGGACAACACCGGAGGCAATGTCGCGTATTCCGCCACCTTCAACTTCAACTCGGCCCGTGGGCAGCACGAAGAAGACGTTTATTACGTCCGCGTCGCTCCTTCGACCTCTGGCCTCACCCTGCTTAGCGCGGCGTCCCGCCTGACGCATGGCGCTGCGGGTACATTCGATATCGCGATGCCGCTGAGCGGTACATCAGGAGTGGAAGACCGTAGCTCGGGCTCTTACAACGCTGTCTTCACGTTCGATGGGCCGGTCACCTCTGGCGAGGTTACGGTTCTCAGCGGTACCGCCACCGTTGGTACGATCTCATTCAGTGGTAACAGCATGACCGCGCAACTGACTGGCGTGACCGTTGCCGAAGTAGT
>QHXD01000346.1:626-6295 GCA_003223895.1 Acidobacteriota bacterium | reverse complement strand
CGGGGAATGCCGGCATTGCTGGCCTGCAAGGACTGAAAGGCGACCAGGGTATCCAGGGCATCCAGGGCGTGAAAGGTGATCAAGGCGATCTCGGGCCTCCGGGTTCGCAAGGAACGGTTGGCGGCACAGACGGTGTCACCTTCAGCTTCACAGGTTCCGATCAATTCTGGACTGTGCCGGCCGGCGTGACTCGCGCGCAGGTGGAAGCGTGGGGGGCCGGAGGCGGAGGAGGCAGCGGGGGTGCGACGGCTCGTTGCCGCTGGACGGCGCCGGAGGCAGCGGAGCATATGCCGTGACAACGATCGTCGTCGTCCCGGGCGCGACGTTTACAGTGCTCGTTGGCGGGGCAGGACGCGCCGGCGGGATCACGAGATCTGGCGGCACCCTCGGGATCGGGGGATTTGGTGGTGGCGGCGACGGCGAAACGGGCAAACCCGCAGGTGGCTTCCTAGCCAGTGGCAATGGCGGTGGTGGTGGAGCAACGTCTTTGCTGAACAGCGGCTCACTGGTTCTCTCGGCGGCTTCGGAGGTAACGGCGGCGGGGCGGGTGGCGGCGCCGGCGGGCCGGAGAGTGACACTGTCGGAATAGATGGTAGCTTCGGCAGCAACGGCGGTAACGGCCTTGACGGCGGCGGCAGCAGCGGCGGACCAGGCGGCGCCCCGTCCGGGGGAGGGAAAGATGGCGGGAACGGCCTATTGCGGATCACCTACTTTTGAGCGTCCGCTCTCGGCGACCGAGAGGTCACCGATCCTGGAAAACCCACAAAACCTGGCACGACGATCCAACCCATAACGCACCGAATCCAGCTGTGGTTTACGGAATGGGCGCCAAATTCATGTCAGACATTGGGGCACCGTCGCGAGTGAAGAAGTTCAGGCTTCCAGTTGCAGACTGTCCTCCGGCGAACAGAATGAATTGGGTGGCATAACCTGCCCCGCTCGCAATGTGCGGAAACAGCATCTGCGTCGTTGAATTCGATGCTTCATTCCATGGCGGGCTTGTGGTAATGAGAAAATCACCGCGTTCATTGTATCTCCCTCGCAGACTGGTTACAGTGACCGGCGACGTTGCCGTCAATCTGAGAATGCCCTGAAACGCCGGCGGAAAACCGGAGAGTAATTCGTTTGCAAACCTGGCGATCTGACCGCCAGACGGAATCGTTACGGAGGCGGACAGGCCTGTCGAGGAGCCGTCCAGCCGACGAAGCTCAAAATTCACATTCACAGGCGCTTGGGAGGGGTTGGCGATTGCCAGACCGGTGGATTTCAATTCGCCCTGCTTGGCCGATGACTCGACGTACGTTTGAAATGTCGATCCCGCCGGAGCGGAGGACACGCCGGCTTCGGTCACGGTTATCCCGCCAATCTTGAATGAGAAAATCGAAATGGCGGAAGGGACGGCGCTCGTCGACGTGGCAGAAACCCGGACCGACCCCACTTGAATGCTGTTTCCTCCGTTTCCTGTCCTCATACGGAGTGAGGCACGTGCCGGAATCGTGTAGTAGAAAGCGGAACTGTTGGCACCGTTCACCTCGATGTTGAGAACTGGAGCAGTTCCGGATGCGGACCCATGCCCTACGAACTGGACCATACCAGACTGCGGAATTTCCGTGGGGTTCACGAGAATGACCTGCGTGGTCCAGCCCCCGCCATTGGCAAAATGTGGAAGCACTCTCGAGCTACCGGCATCTATGACATTGAGAAGCGAGACAGGCAGCGTTGTCATCAAAAACTCGCCGCGCTCGTTTGTCAACCCGCGCAAGGCGATGACCGAAATGGGAACGCTCGAACTGAAGGTAAACGTTCCCTGGACGCTTGAGCCGCCATTGAACGGAGACTCGTTCAGAAATACCGACATCTGATGATTGGCAGGCAACGATAGAGATCCTTGCCCAAAGTCGGCGCCGTCGGTGTTTGTAAAATAGAAGTCGATCGTCGCGCTGACGTCGTTGGGATTAGCTATAGCGATCCCGGTGTTGACGGGGCCGCCAACGTCGACAAAAATGCGCCCGGAGGGAATCAGTGAAGAGGCTGGTACACCAGCTTCCGAAACCAGCACGCCTCCGCTACGAAATCCGAAGATCGCGGTGCCGGATGGAGTAGGTCCCGAGGTCGGTTGAATTCGAGCATATCCGGTTTGCAGCGAACCGGAAACGGCGTTCGTGATCCAGGATTGCCCACCCATTGGCGGCGTGACGTAGGAGATCGTCTGGCCCGCCGTCGGAGTCGGAGCGGGCACTGGACCGGGCGTCGGTGGTGGTGGCGGCGGAGACACCGCGTTAGCTGCCGTGACAGCTACTGTTGACGAAATGGTTTGGTTTCCAGCCGCGTCCCGCGCGACGGCAGTGAGGCTGTGAGATCCGTTTAAAGCCGTCGTTGTGTTCCAGGTCACGGCGTACGGAGCCGTCATAACCTCAGCCCCCAGGTTCGTGCCATCGAGTTTGAATTGAACTCCAACAACGCCGACATTGTCCGAAGCCGTGGCCGAAACCATGATCGTTGCGGAAACCGACGAGCTATTCGAAGGGCTGTTGATGGAGACTGTCGGTGGGGTCGTATCGGGCGTGGTGTTGCTCACTGTCACAGTGACAGGCGAGGAGGTGGTGCGGTTTCCGGCAGCATCGCGAGCGATGGCGGTTAGCGTGTGCGAGCCATTGGGAGCGGTGGTCGTGTTCCAGCTTATTGAATACGGAGAGGCTGTACTTTCGGCACCGAGGTTGGCGCTGTCGAGTTTGAATTGAACGCCAACGACTCCGACATTGTCTGAAGCGGCCGCCGTCGCCGTGATCGTGCCCGAAACGGTTGCGCCGTTCGCCGGGTTGGTGATGGAGACTGCCGGTGGCGTCGTATCGGGCGGAGTGGGAGTGGTCGCGCTGGCAATCGAAGAATATGAAGAAAGATTTCCTGCGGCGTCCG
Source organism: Acidobacteriota bacterium (assembly GCA_003223895.1). Taxonomy (GTDB): domain Bacteria; phylum Acidobacteriota; class Terriglobia; order 20CM-2-55-15; family 20CM-2-55-15; genus 20CM-2-55-15. Next base: position 3,379 of record QHXD01000346.1, on the reverse strand, counting down.
TAGCTCTGACTTTGTAACGGTAGGAAGTATTGGCGGCAAGTCCAGGGTCCGAGTAAGAAGTTCCGCCAGGAGTAGAAATTTGCGTGAAATTGGTGCAGGCGGAGCCCGGACAGCGTTCGACGCTGTAGCCGGTAACTCCGACATTGTCTGTGGATGCAGTCCAGGAAACGTCAATTTGACTGGCAGAGACCACAGCCGCCGTCACATTGGTGGGGGTTGACGGAGGGGTGGTGTCGGAAGACGGTTGGTCCGTCCACTCCAGGGCTGTTGTGCCCGACCATAAGGGGTTGTGCGATGTGCCTGTTCCTTTCTTGTCCGCCACGTCGCCCGGGCGGGGATCGGTGTTGAGGTACCAGATGAAGTTCTGGCCGGCTGAAGTGGATTTGGGCGCGTTGATTTCTGCCTGGAGGTCCGCTATCGAGAGCAGTCCGGAGTAGATCTGGATGCCGCGGATGATGCCGTTGAATTCTTCCCACCCGGGATAGCCTCCCCAGGAGGCTCCATTGAAATCCGGAGCTTGCCCGATCACAATCGCGGGTATGGGTGGGTTTTGCTTCGCCCAGTTCGAATCGACGACGGTCCGGCTGATAACTTTACTCGTGTCGGGCCAGTCCCAGTAGAACTCGTGATGGGTGATGGAGGGGGACTCCCGCCAGGCGCGGAAGGCCTGAGTATACCAGCGGCCCCACTGAACCTCGCTGCCGGTGACGTAATCGTTGCTATTGACGGAAATCTCCCACTGGCCAGGGCCGTTGGGCGCAGGAATGGGATAGGGATGCGCACCGTAGTAGGTATTGGCGCCGCCGCTTTGCCAGTCGAATCGGCCGTCATTGCCCCAGAAAAACGTCGTGTAGTAACCAGTGGGTCCGGTGGTTTTCTTACGTGGAAACACTTTGAAGACATAAGTGGCATCGTAGATGGGGAACGGATTGTGCCAGTAGAGCATGCGGCGTACGGCGCCATCGCCTGGCCATTCGAGCCCATACGACGGGGGGGAAGCAGCCACCACCGCAGGGCGGACACAGCAGAGCGAAAAAGCGAGGATGGTTAACCTGATGACGATTGTATTCAGTAAGGATGATGCGACCCGCGTTCTCTTCATACAACAATCCCCCGGCAAAAATTCGGAAGGTTCGCAAGCTGAGATCCAAAATGAGCGCACCTTGAGCTTTGACCGGATCTGTAGCAACTTACCTGCATGCGGTGAAGTTGAGGGGCGGGACGTACCAGCAAGTATGTTGCATTTATCAATCATATGAACGAGATGCATTCATGAGGGATCCACCCTCTTTGCCAACATGCTGGGAATACGTCCAAACATCTGCGCGACTTAAAATCGGTCCCGGCGAGGCTGACGAGCAGAGCGATTAAAGCGTGGTCTATCTTCGTGGTGTCGGTGTATGAAAACTATGAAAAAATTGCCGGGACTCCGCGCGCCCGGGCCTGTGCCTACGCGTAGCTTAACATAACATTTGGAGGCAGGGTGCTTCCGCCAGATGCTGTCTGGGAAGTGCGGGAGGCAGAGTGCTTCCGGCAGATGCCGTCAGTTCTTTAGGCGACTCCGGCTACTCCGACTGGAGCGACTCGGTTACGCGCATTTGTATGTAGCCGGAGTCCGCGCAGGGCCGGATCCGTAACACGATCCGGGCCTGCGCATCGAGGGCATGTGGCGAAGCTAAGGCTTGTTCGGAAAGGGCCGCGGCATCCCATGCTTCCACTCGGGTACCACGTGTCCATCACGATTCGGCATTTTGACCTGCGGCAGACTCTGAGCGTCGACTACCTGGTCCTCCGGAATAACACCGTTCTTGTAGAGCAGAAACGCCGTCAGAGCGTATACCTCGTTGGGTGTCAGCGTGCCCTCTTTTGCGAAAGGCATGCCGCGATTGATGTAATCCCATATCACCGTCGCGTATGGCGAGTGGAGCCCCATTACGTTTGCCCCTCGGATACAAGGTGAGAGACAGGGCGGCTGCCTACCAGGCGTAGGCGCCGCATCAGTGCTTTCGGTTTTTATCAACTGAGGAGCCCTGCCCCCCGACCCTGTTGCACCGTGGCATGACGCACACTTCTGGGCATAGAGCGGCGCACCTTCCCTGGCGCTCCCGCTCCCCGGCGGCAGTTCCTTTCCGTCAGGACTGATAGCGATATCCCAGTGGGCGACTGTGTCCAGCCGAGTTGGCACTGTCCCACTGTCATCACAAGGGCCATCACCAGCAGGGGAAGCTTAGGCAAGCGCATTGGAGACACTCCCATCGGTGGCCACTTTCCACGGCACAATAGTATTGTCGGTACCTTGGACACCGTGGTCATGGTAATAGTCTGCGGGCACGTTAAAGACTTTGGCGACCTGGGCTCGTGTCGGCTGAACCTGGCCCAGTTCGTCTATGCATCGTGACATGAGCACACACTCTTGTCCTTCCCACTTCCAGTTCATGCCAAACCGGGTGTGCGCCATTTTGTGGATCTGCCCTCGAATCTCAGCGTCTTTCCAGGTGTGGCCGCCATCGGTGGATATTTCCACCTTACGAACGGCGCCCCCGCCGGACCAGGCCAGGCCGGTGATCTGGTAGACTCCGTGGCCGGGCAGCTTCTGTTCCCCGGAAGGAAACGTAATGACCGATTTCGGTCCCCACTGGAAAGTCAGCGCTGCGACTTTCGGGTCCTTGGAGATGTGCCCATAGTCGTTATAGGTCAAGTAATACCGGTCTACCACCTTGATGCGTCTCAACCACTTGGTGTTATAATTCCTT
>QHXD01000346.1:0-605 GCA_003223895.1 Acidobacteriota bacterium | reverse complement strand
ACGCCACCAGGCAATCGTCCATGGCCTTCGCCAGCGGAATACTTCCCGCTCCTTTAACCTCCTCCGCTCCTTCCGAAACGACCCAGGACGCCCCCTTTTGTACTCCGACCTCTTTGAGCAACACAGACAGGGGCACTCCTGTCCATTCGGCGCAACTGGTCAAGCCCGTCGTTTGCTGAGCTGTCTTATGCTCGGGCTTCGCACGGTTTCCCAGGCACTCGAGAAAATGAGGGCGGGATACGGAAGGAAAGCGCTTCAAGTCTTCCAACGTGAATTCCAGCGGCCGGTCCACCGTGCCGTGAATCAAAAAGCGATACTCGCGAGGATCGATGTCCGGGACAATGGCGCCACGGTGGGTGCCAACAAAGTGGAGCGAGGATGGCGTGATAATTCCTACAGAATCCTGAAGCGGACTCAGTACGTGAAAGATAAGGCCGAACTCATCGGGCGAAGGTCTCTCGAGCACGGCTACACGTGCCGAGGTCACGAAACGGGATCGCTCGCCATAGGCGACCTCATCCTTTAAAGAGCGCTTTACCGATGCCGGTGTCTGACCGCTTGCGGACTGTATCGCACTAACGGCAGCCGCCGCGGCGCCACCCTTT
>QHXD01000914.1 GCA_003223895.1 Acidobacteriota bacterium | reverse complement strand
GCCGCCGACCATCAACTTCGAGCGGTTGAACGAGCACATCGACTTGAAAGACAGTCCGTTTTACGTCAACAGCCGCTTGAGCGAGTGGGAGTCGAAAGACGGGCGGGGACGCCAGGCGGCGACCAGTTCATTCGGCTTCAGTGGGACCAACGCGCATATGGTGATCGGCGAATATCTGCCGCCGGCCGAAGTCCAACGGCAGGTCAGCGTTGTGACCCAAAACACGAAGACCATCATTCCGCTGTCTGCCAGGACGGCAGAACAGCTCGAGGAGAAGGCCCGCGATCTATTGGACTTCATTCGCAAGGAGGCGCCGTCCATTGACCTGATCGAGACGGCGTATACAGTTCGGTCGAGCAACTGGCCGAAAAACTTGAGGCCTATGTTAATGGCAAGCCGCGGATCGAGGATCTTCATCGAGGACAAGTGAAACGCAGCCCGGAGAGCACGAGCATCATCAGCCAGGATGATGACGTGAAGGAAACCATCGTTGACAAGTGGATCGCCAATAAAAAACTCTCCAAGCTGCTCGAATTGTGGGTCAACGGTCTGGAACTGGATTGGAACAAGCTGTATGGCGAAGTCAAGCCGCAGCGCATCACGTTGCCCACGTATCCCTTTGCCAAAGAGCGCTACTGGATCGATACGGCGGCGGGCGGGCACGTGGCCGCAGAGAGTGCCGCAGCCGCGGTCCTTCATCCCTTGCTGCATAGCAACACGTCCGATTTGAGCGAGCATCGGTATAGCTCGACTTTCACGGGCGAAGAATTCTTCCTGACGGATCATCGAGTCCGTACGGAAGGCCGCACCGTCCAAAAACTCCTGCCCGGAGTGGCTTATCTGGAAATGGCTCGGGCTGCAGTCAAACAAGCGTCCCCGATTCAACCAGAATCAAGCATTTTGGAGCTGCACAATACGGTCTGGCTAAAACCGGTTGCTGTTACATCTCCTAAACAAGTCTTCATCTCCCTGTTGGCAACCGACAACGAGTGTGTCGACTATGAAATCTACAGTATCGAGGCTGAGCAGGAGACATTGCACTGCCAGGGTCAGGCCGTCTTCAGTCGACACTTCGCACCTGCCAGGCTCGATATTGAACAGCTCAGACGTCAAATGGGACAAGGGAGACTAGAAGCGGCGGATATCTATGCGATTTGTGCCAGGATGGGCCTCCACTATGGTCCAGCGCATCAGGGAATCGCCACGATCCACCTCGGAGAGAAGCAACTACTCGCGCAACTGCGATTGCCGGCCGTTGTCGAGGCAAAACAACCATCCCAGCCTGATGGACAGCGCTCTGCAAGCTGCAATCGGTCTAGTCGTGGATTTGAATCACGTTCCCACGAAACCATCCGTACCGTTTGCCGTGGAGTCAGTACGCATCGTCTCGGCCTGCACCAAGGATATGGTTGCCTGGGTGCGTTACTCCAAGGGCAGTAAGCCTGAAGACAAAACCATCAAAGTGGATATCGATTTGTGCGATCAACAAGGGAACGTCTGTGTACAAATCCGAGGGTTTGCGTCGAGAGTTCTGCAGGGAATCCACGTCGAAGAAAATCCTGTTCTGGAAGATAACTCGCCCTTTGACCATAGTTTCTACCAAAGCCTCATCACGGACATTGTGAATCGTAAGGTGTCTGTCGATGAAGCAGTCGAGTTAGCGTAGGAGCTACTCACCAGTCTGACCTGATATTCCGCTTATCCGATTTACCCGTTCAAAAGAAGCCCACAGGTGTGATGCAG
>QHXD01000066.1:36091-37224 GCA_003223895.1 Acidobacteriota bacterium | reverse complement strand
GAGCGCCGTTCGGCACGAATGGATTTGCGAGGAATACAGTGGATCCCAGGCTGTTTTCTCCGCAGGCGCTGGCCCTTGTGACGGATTCACGCTTCCCTCGATCTACCGATCCTTGCGGCCTCACAACGTTCGGGGGCGTGAGCAACCCCAGTGAGTATTTGACCGTGGGCCGGGTGGACTTCCAGCAGAGCGAAAAACACTCGATGTTGTTCCGTTACATGGGAGCCCGGAAGGATCAGCCCTGGGACTATGACGGCAAAAGTATTCTCTCGAGCTCGACGGGCCAGGTCAATCAGCGAGCGCACACACTGGTCTTCGGCGATACCTACCTGATCGGCAGCGGTATTGTGAACGCGGTTCACCTGACTGCGGTTCGAACGCTGAATCCACGTATCAGCCCGGACGTCATCGATCTTAACGATCTGGGAGTGAAAAATGTCTACGTGCCCTTCAAAGGGCACATGAACCTGGGCGTCGGTTCGGGGCTCGCCAATGGGATCAACCCGAATGGGTTTACCGTCACCGGAGTGAACCGGCTACTACAATTCAGTTGAAGGACAAGCCGCAAACGACGTCAGCTGGATCAAGGGATCGCACCAGTTGGGATTCGGCGCCTATTACAGCCACTCCAATTTCAACGCCAATTCCAACGTTGCCGCCAATCCGACCTTCACATTCAACGGTAACCGCACCAGCACCATTCCAGGGGTTCCCGACGGGACGGGCCTCGCCCTTTCAGATTTTCTGATGGGATTGCCATCCGGCTTCTCCGGGGGGACAAAGAGCTTTCTGGCCCCGCGCCAGACCTACTTCGGCGCCTACGTTCAAGATAGTTGGAAAGCCAACAGCCATCTGACGGTCAATTACGGCGTTCGATGGGAACCGTTCATCTCGCCGTACGATGGTAAGGGCCGCCACAATTATTTCACGACCGATCTGTACACTTCCGGCTACAAGAGTACGTCCTACCCATTGGCGCCTGTGGGAACGGTCATGTCGGGTGACGCGCTTGCCCCGAAGGACGGCAAGTACATGTTCAGTCACCTGGCCCATTTCGTGCCGCGCCTGGCACTGGCATGGGATCCAAAAGGCGACGGCATGATGGTGGTGCGTGCATCCTATGGCATGTTCGC
>QHXD01000066.1:35371-36048 GCA_003223895.1 Acidobacteriota bacterium | reverse complement strand
GACTTTCTCGGATCCCTGGAACCTTCCATCTTCCAACTACACGACGGGATACCCGGGGGGCAACCCTCTTCCGTCGAACTTCACCAAGACGACGCCGTTCCAACTCAACGGCGCTTACGACAATCTGCGGCAGAACGCCAAATCCACATACATTCACCAATGGAACCTGAGCGTCCAACGGCAGGTGGGACAGAACTGGTTGTTCGCCGGCAATTATCTTGGCAACCAGGATGTTCATCTCTGGGGACCGCAGATCCAGTTGAACTATTCGGTGTACATGCCTGGAGCCAACACGGGCAACGTCAATCAGCGGAAAATTTTGACTCTGCTGAATCCGGCTCAGGGAGCGTACTACAACGGCATCGGGGATCTGGAAGACGGCGGTACCGGCAGCTACCACGCGATGCTGCTGACGGTCCAGCGCCGGCGTGCGAATGGTCTCACCATACAAGGGAACTACACCTTCTCCCACTGCATCGGCGATGGCGTCGTGTCGCAGCCGGGTTCGGGTGGAATCACTCCGGGCATGAGAGCATACAACCGCTCGAATTGCTCGGGAGACCGGACGCACATCGTGAATCTCTCCACCGTGGTCGAGAGTCCGAAGTTTGCCAATAACGTACTGCGGATTCTGGGCAGCGGTTGGCAGCTCTCCGGAATTCTCAAGCTGATGTCGG
>QHXD01000066.1:30649-35362 GCA_003223895.1 Acidobacteriota bacterium | reverse complement strand
CGGTTCTGCCGCCACCGGGCGTGCGAATCAGGTGCTTGCCGATGCCTTCCTTCCCAACAAAAATAAGAATGGCTGGCTGAACATCAACGCGTTTGCCGTTCCGACGCAGGCGACGGGTATATGCAGTGCCGTAACGCTATCGTGCGGATACGGAAATGCCGCCCAGTTGCGGGGACCCGGGCTGATCAATCTGGATCTGGGTTTGACCCGAAGGTTCCAGGTTCGCGAAGGACAGTCGATCGAGTTCCGTGCTGAGGCGTTCAACGCGCCGAACCACGTGAATCCCATGAACCCAAGCAATACTCTGAACAGCCAGACATTCGGCAAATCCGTGGCAGCCGCAGATCCTCGTATCATGCAGCTTGCGCTGAAGTACGTGTTTTAAAAGCAGGAATTAGCCGCGAATTACGCGAATGACGCCAAATGGGCGCATCAACGATTTCTTGACGCGCCCATTTGGCGTCATTCGCGTAATTCGCGGCTAATTCTTGTGTTTATCCCCCGTTCTTCTTGAGCGCTGCCAGAACCCGGCTCGGGGTGAACGGATATTCCTGCATACGAACGCCGGTTGCATCAAAGAAGGCATTCGCAATCGCGGCTGCCGCTCCGGCCATCACTTCCTCGCCGGCGCCCGTGGATCTCTCGTTCAGGCGCTGCACGACGATGGGCGTGATCTCGGGGCATTCTTCGAACCTTAGGATCGGGTAACTGTTCCAGTCGAGACTCGTGACGTTGGTTTTGTTAAACGTCACTTCCTCTTTCAACATCCGGCTTACCGTCTGGACCAGTTGTCCGCTGATCTGGTTTTCGATGTTGCCGGGATTCACGGCAAGCCCGGCGTCAATCGCGCCGTACATGTGTTTCGCGCGAATCCGGCCCGTTTCTTTGTCGACTTCAATTTCGGCGACGGCGGCGCCGTACGACGCAAGGTGTGTGCCGACTCCGATTCCGCGCCCGGTAACGACTTTCGCTTTCGACAAATTGGAGGCGGCACGCCGCGTCGTCCAGTTTGCGGCTTTGGCAACGGCATCCAGCACCCCCAGCCAGCGCGGATCCTTTATATTGCGCTGCCGGAAGGCGTAGGGGTCCATGCCCACGCGATAAGCGAGCTCATCGATAGCCTGTTCCGAGGCGAACGAGAAAGAAAGATCCAGCGGTGAGCGGAGCCAACCGCCTTTCAGGTATCCGAGCCCGGGCACGCGGTGATTGACGAGCTTCAGATTGGGAACGTCATACATCGAGCCCAGATTCAGCGGGCTGACCTGCTGGGCTGCTCCTCCATCCCGCTCGGCAGCCTGCGTTCCGAAAGCCAGCTGCGCGGAAGTTTCGACGACAGCCCAATTGTGCTGCCAGCCGTTGTATTCGTACGCAACAATTCTCCCATCGGAGTCGGCTGCGGCACGGACCTCGCCGACATGCGCCGGACCATAGTTATCCCACCCGTGCTCATCCCACCGCATGAACTGCAGGCGAACCGGCTTGCCGACTGCTTGCGAGAGGATCGCGGCGGCTTGCGCCGCGTCCTCGTAGCAGCTGTGGCCGTACGTGCCGGCGCCTTCGTAATACTGCACCTGCACTTTTTCCACGGGTATTTCGAGAAGGCGGGCCAGGTTCGTCCGCGTTGAGTAAACATCGGAAGTCGTACAGGCGATCAATGCGGAATCGGTCTTTACATCTGCGATTGCGCAACTCGGTCCGAAGAGCGCGTGTGCCTGGTAAGGGCCTCGGCCGGTGAGCGAGACCATATGGGCAGCCTTTCCGATGGCTCCAGCCACGTCACCCTTCTCCAGAACGACTCTGTCCTGCGTTTCTGCTGCGCGCATCTGATCGTAGAGGCGGTCGTTGCCGGGAAGCGTGGGCTTCAGATTCCAGGTCACTTTCAATTGTTGCGCGGCGCGAACCGCGTCCCACTCGTTTTCAGCGACGATACCGATGAAATCACCGCGCCGCACCAGGCGCACACCCGCGATGCTGCGGATCGATGATTCGTCGATGTTCAGCACCTTTGCACCGTCTCGGTAGGCGCCCTGGCCGCGCGGACGGACGACGCGGGCGTGCATCATGCCGGGTACGCGCACATGCTGCATGTAGACATGTTTGCCGCTGACCTTGGCCGGCATGTCCCGCCGTGCAACCGGCGTCCCCACCAGTTTGTATTCGGTGGCGGGCTTCACCGGCGCCGAGCCGGTGAACGGGACATTGAACAGGTTGCCGCCGACGAGATCGCCATACGTGACCGAGCGGTTCGGGATGCCCCTGACGGACACGATGCCTTTCGATACCGTCAAGCGGTCCACTGGTGAGTCCAACCTTTTCGACGCAAGCTGCAGAAGCGCGAGCCGCGCCTCGGCCGCAGCGGTTCGAATCTGCGGCCCGCCTCTGGCGACCGAAGCGCTGGAGAAAGTTCCACCTTGATTGGGTGTGACGTTCGTATCGAGCCCGACCGTTTTCACCTGGCTCATGTCCAGATCGAGCTCCTCGGCAGCGATCTGTGGCAAGGCCGTGGAGGCACCCTGGCCAAGTTCGCAGAAGCCGATGTGGACGGTGGCCGTGTTGTCCGAGTGGATCGCGATCCACGTGTCGATCTGTCTCAGATCCGGACCCGGCGCCGTGCCGCGCTGTTGACCAAGCAACTCGTCGCGGAGGCTGAAACCGATAACGAGGGCACCGCCTGTCTTCAGGAATTCGCGCCGGCTGCTCATTTCGCCACCCCCTTCATCATTTGCGACGCGCGCTGGACGGCCTTCAGGATTCGCGGGTACGTTCCGCAGCGGCACAGGTGACCGTTCATGGCAGAACGGATTTGCGCTTCGGTGGGCTGTGGTGTCTTCGAAAGAAGTTCCGAAGCCTTCACGATCATGCCGTTGTAGCAGTATCCGCACTGAACCGCCTGTTCGTCGATCAGCGCTTGTTGCATGGGATGCAACGCCGGAGCCTGTGCAAGTTTCTTCTGCGCCGCGTACCACGCCGGCAACCCTTCGAGGGTCGTTACCGACTTGCCTTCGACAGCGGAAACTCGGGTCTGACAGGATCGCATTTCAACGCCGTTCACCAGTACCGAGCAGGATCCACACTGCCCCAGACCGCAGCCGAACCGCGGTCCTTGCAGGTTCAGTTCGTTTGAAAGAACGTACAACAAAGGTGTGTCCGGCGCGGCGGTGACGGTCCGGACTTGTTCGTTGACTCGGATTTTGAGTTCGTTAGCCATGCCCGCGATTATAGGACATTGTTACAGAATGCAAAGCTCCCCTCCTAAGTTAGCTAAGTTAGGAGGGGTGGCTGCGCCATAAAGAAAAAGATCCCGTTCCGAAACGGCGCAGACGGGGTGGTTCTGGAAGCGAGATGGAAACGGCCGGAGAACCACCCCGGCCGCGCCAATAAAGGAGGCTTCGCGATATTTTCTTGATGCGCGTCCACCCCTCCTAACTTAGGAGGGGAGTTTGCATAACCGGACCTTGTTCTCTAAGCCGACGTGTTAAGATGCAAAACAGGGATGAGACGCATTGGCATTCTGACTGCCGGGGGCGACACGCCCGCGCTCAACGCCACGATTCATGGTGCGGTCGTTCGCGCCAACCAACTGAAGATTGAGATCTATGGATTTATCAAGGGTTTCAATTCCTTCTTCAACTCGCGCTTGCCGCACGTTCACCTGAATCCGCTCTTTCAGCAAATTCCCGAGCTCGACCCCACGAAGGGTGGCTCACTCATCGGCTCATCGCGCGATTACGTTGACGCGGACGACAAGGCTGCATGCGACCTCCTTGTATCGCGCCTGAGAAAACTGGGGATCGAAGGACTAATATGTATCGGCGGCGACGGCACGCTCAACGGCTTGCAACCGCTGGCTGAGCGCCTGCCCTCCGTACTGGCGCCCAAGACGATTGATAACGACCTGGGCTTGAATTATCCAAGCGAGCCTGACGAATGGGTGCGGGTCAACGAACCCGGCATGAAAGGCGGCTTCCGCTACAAACGCTCCACGTCCAGCGCCGTCTTCGATCTCGATCAAATCGTGAATTACGTCACGCCGGGTTACGCCACAGCGGTCATGGTGTCCGCGCAGGGCGTCGAGCGCGTTCGCACCACCGCCGAAAGTCATCGGCGCATTGCCATCATCGAGGTCATGGGCCGGCAGTCCGGCTACATCGCGCTCGGCACAGCGTACGGACAACCCGACATCATCCTGGTCCCCGAGCATCCGTTGAACGTCGACCTGCTCGTGGAACGAGTCAAACATCTTTACGACCTTCAGAAAAACGTCGTCATCGTGTGCGGCGAGGGCATTGTGGACGAGGAGGGCTTCGAACTGGGCGCAGTATCCAAATCCTCCGACCCAGCAGGTAACATCACCCTGACCGGCGCGGCAGAAGCCTTACGCGCGAAAATGATCCCGATGTTCGGCGATACTTATTTTCAGCTATATCGCCGTGGTACTTCGGCCAGAGAAGCCATCTTCACACGGAAAGTCGGTCACACTCAGCGTGGCGGCCGGCCTATTCTCTTTGATCGATTTTACGCTGCATTGCTCGGCTCAAAGGCCGTCGATCTGCTTGTGGAAGGACGCAACAATGCGATTGCCATTCTCCAATACCACTCGCAGAAAGGATTTCACGTAGAAGGTTACGACGCGAATCGCTTTCGCGACCGCTGGGGTTTGATTCATCCGCGCTACATGTATCCCGCGTTCTACGATCCAAAATTGATGAAGCC
>QHXD01000066.1:24993-30626 GCA_003223895.1 Acidobacteriota bacterium | reverse complement strand
GAGCACATGCGCCAGACCTTGTTCGCTCCGGGCAACCTGGCGCAGCCCTATCATTCCATCAACACTGACGTCAGCAAGCGCATCCACTATCTCCAGGCGGAGGACCCGTGAGTCCGCCGTCGGAAGACGAAGAACTCTTCTGGCGGGCCGAGGATCAGCATCAAAGGCTGAACGAGCTGGCGGGTATACCTCCGGAAATCAGAGAGGAACCGCTGCGCCGCGACGTCCGTTCGCTGGGGCACCTGCTCGGCAACGTTATCAAAGAACAGGAAGGTGACAGCCTGTTCCAGGTGGTCGAGAGTCTTCGGAGACTTTCGATCGCACACCGGGCCGAAGGTACGGGTTTCGAACCGGCGCAGGAAATTGTTCGCAACGTTTCAATCGCAGAGGCGGCGAAACTAACGAAGGCGTTCGGTATTTATTTCGAGCTTACGAACATCGCGGAAACCAACCACCGTAAACGAAGGCGCCGCGCCGCCCAGCTCTTTCCGGAAATTCCTTCGCAACCGGGAACGTTCAGGGGAACCCTTCGCCGAATCCGTGATGCCGGTATCCGTCCGGAACAGCTGATGGGAATGCTGCGGCGAATCCTTGTGGTGCCCGTATTTACTGCCCACCCGACGGAAGTCGCGCGCCGCACGGTGCTGTGGAAACGGAAGCACATCTCCGAGCAACTCGAAGCCGTAGACATTCTTCCTCTTCCCGACGTCGAGGCTCTCAAAATTCAGGAGCAGTTGGCGGCCGAAATAACGGCGCTCTGGCAGACCGAAGAAGTCCGCCGCAAATCGCCAACCGTACTCGACGAAATCCAGATGGGCCTCGATTACAGCCAGGTACTGCTGGAGACCGTCCCGGGACTTTATCAGGAAATCGCGGAGGCAATCCGAGACACATATCAGATTTCAGTCGAGCCGCATGATTTGCCGCGCATGCTGGAGTTCGGTTCCTGGATTGGTGGTGATCGCGACGGCAATCCGCACGTGACGGCGGAATCTACGGAAGCCGCGCTGGCGCTGCCGCGCCGCGCTGCAATCGAGTTCTATATTCAGGAGATGGACAGTCTGCGGAAGCGTCTGAGCTCCTCGATCGTGCACGTCCCGATATCCGTGGAGCTTCGCCGCCGGCTGGACAGTTATTCCCAAAGTCTTGCGTTCGACATTCCCGATCGCCCCGACGAGCCATACCGGCAGTTTTCAAGCTGCCTGGCTTTCCGTTTGTGCCTGGCGCTCGCGCAGGAAAATGACCAGCGAGCTTACCGCAATGCCGAGGAGTTCACGAACGACCTGGAAATCATGCGCGAAAGCCTGCGATCGCACAAAGGCGATCGAGTCGCCCGGCTTCTGCTCGATCCGCTTCTGCGGCAGGCATACACGTTCGGCTTTCATCTCCATGCGCTGGACATCCGGCAGCATGCGCATGTCCACGCCGGCACGATCCGAGCGCTCAGGGGCGACAGAGAGAGGACTACCGAGGCACGCAACACGCTGGACACATTGCGGACTATCGGGCATCTCCAGCGCGTGTATCCACAGGCCGCTATGCGGAGCTACATCATCAGCGGAGCGACCTCGCCTGAAGATGTTCTGTCTTTCATCTGGCTGGCGGAACTTGCGGGTGTGGACGTTGCCCGACTCCAGCCGGTTCCGCTGTTCGAGTCGATCGATACTCTCCGAAACAGCGCGGACATCTGCCGCCGGATCTGGAAGGACGCGGTGTACTCGCGCCTGCTCGACACGTGGAATCGGCGACAGGAAGTGATGCTTGGATATTCCGATTCGAACAAGGACGGCGGCATGTTTACGAGCACATGGGAACTGTACAAGGCGCATGCCGCGCTTCACCAATGCGCCGATGAACGCAACGTCCGGCTCCGGCTGTTTCACGGACGCGGAGGAACCGTGGGGCGGGGAGGCGGTCCGACCCATCGTGCAATCATTGCCCAGCCTCCGAATGCGTTCACAGGCGAGATCAAAATCACCGAACAGGGCGAGGTCCTCAATTGGAAGTATTCGGATCGTATCCTTGCCGAGCGCAACCTGGAGCTGATGATCGCGGCCGCACTCGAAGCTCTTTCGAGACCCGACGCTCATCCATACGAACCCGAATGGACTCGTGCGATGGATGCGATGTCGGCGGATGCTTACGGGTACTACATCCGGTGCATTCGCGACAACCCCGACACGATTCCCTATTTTGAGGAAGCGACGCCCGCGGTGGAATTCGACCTTGCGAAGATCGGATCCCGTCCTGCGCGCCGCGCCGCCGGACGCGATCTCTCAGAGCTTCGGGCAATTCCATGGGTATTCGGTTGGATGCAGAGCCGGCACGGATTGCCGGGCTGGTTCGCTGTTGGATACGCGCTGAACCGCTTTCCGGATCAGCGGTTGCTGCGGACAATGCTCGAGCGATTTCCGTTGTTCGAGGATCTGATCCGAAACGTCGAAATGGTGCTTGCGAAGTCGGACATGGCCATTGCCCGCCTCTACTCCGGGCTGGTTGCCGATGCCGCCATGCGAGACCGCATGTTCAGCGTCCTCTTTGAAGAGTTCGAGCGGACACGGGAAGCAGTGCTCCGCGTCACCAACCAGTTGGAGCTTCTCCAAAGCAATTCAGTTCTCGCGCGATCCATCCGGCTCCGGAATCCGTATGTGGATCCCATGAGTCTGATCCAGGTCGAACTTCTTCGCCGCAAGCGCTCGGGCACCGACTCTCCAGAGCTCCGCGATGTTCTCGCAGGAACCATGCACGGCATTTCCGCCGGCCTTCGAAATACGGGGTGAAGGGGCGTGGGGTTTTTGGTGACTGTCTGCTCCCCTCCTAAGTTAGGAGGGGTGGCTGCGCCCATCAAAAAATGCTGCGAAGCCACCTTAGCCGGGCGCAGACGGGGTGGTTCCCTAATGGAACGCTTCATGCACAAGATCTCCGCATGAAACGCCGCCGCCTGATCCACAACTTGACATCCTCGAATGACCAACGCAGAGAACTCCGCGGAAATCTAACTCCCGCTGAGGCTTTTCTCTGGAAACACCTAAAGAGCTCTCAACTCGACGGAAAGAAGTTCCGAAGACAACACAGCATAGGTCCGTACACTGTCGATTTTTTTTGTGCGGAATGTCGGCTGGCTGTGGAGTTGGATGGCGCGGGGCACATGACGGAGTTCGGGGCGGAAGCCGACGCAGAACGATCGGAGTTTTTGAAGCGTTTTAACCTGACGGTGATTCGATTCGAGAATAAGTGGGTGTTCGAGAATACCGAGGCAGTTCTTGAAGAGATACGAAGAAGCTTGAAGCGGTTGTCGGGAACCACCCCGTCTGCGCCCAGCTAAGGTGGTTCGCGGCATTTTCTTGATGAAAGCTTCAGGTAAGCAGCTCCCCTCCTAAGTTAGGAGGGGTGGCCGCGCATCAAGAAAATATCGCGAAGCCACCTTGGTTAGCGCGGACGGGGTGGTTCGGCAGCCGTTTCATTTCGATCGGGAACCACCCCGTCTGCGCCATTTCGGAAGGGGATCTTCTTCTTTATGGCGCAGCCACCCTCCTAACTTAGGAGGGGAGCCCTCCTAACTTAGGAGGGGAGGGGCTCCAAACCAAACCCAGGCCTTCCAGCGCGGTCCAAACTTTCTGGACTCCCTCTTCGGGAGTTTCCAGTGCTGAATGAATCGTCACCTCGGGCGCGAGCGGCGGCTCATAGGGATCGGAAATGCCCGTGAATTGTGAAATCTCACCCGCGAGGGCCTTTTTGTATAAGCCTTTCCTATCACGCTGGACCAGAACGTCGAGGGGGCACTCCATATAGACCTCGACGAAGCCCGGGATGCGGGCCCTCTGTTCGTCACGCGTCGCGCGATAGGGCGAAACCGCGGCGGCGATCGCAATGACGCCGTTTCGCGACAACAGCTCGCACACAAAGCCGATGCGCCGGATATTCTCGTCCCGATCTTCTTTGCTGAAGCCGAGACCCTTGGACAATCGCGTTCGCACCACATCGCCGTCCAGCATTTCGACACTCGCGCCTGAAGCCCGCAGCCGCTGCTCCAGGAGGCTTGCCGAGGTCGTCTTGCCGGCGCCGGGCATGCCGGTGAACCAGATGGTGAATCCCTTCTTCATGGTCATGGTGCGATATCACAGAATTCGTGATATGGAAAGTCCGAGCCCAGCCGCTTCAACTCGCCCATGAAGTACGCGTCGACTTCTCGCTGGCGTTCGGGGGTGAGCAGTTCTGAGGACGCTCCCTGAGCCCCCTTGCGGATCATCGCACCCTCGGGCTGCCAGGGAATGACCTTCCCGATCCGAAACTTCTCGTCGTTTCGCTTCATGTACTCAAATGTCGAGCGTCGGCAGACCTCCTGAATCACCGCGTCGGATACCCTGATGTCCAGGAAATCGGCAACATCGAGCACAGTTCGTTTAAGGTCACGCTTCATCGACTTGAAGGACACCACGAGGACGTTCGGCCGACGGCGCTGACCCCAGTAGCCGGCCGTGTTGACGGCCCATGACCCGCCCACAAGAAACTTGTCGGACAGGTACAGTTTGTACCATGTGTCGACCGACGGCATCGCGGGACCGAGGACACCGTCCCTGAGAAAGAAGTAGTTCGACACGAAGATGTCCTTGGGGTCGCGTATGATGGCAATGTAACGCGCCTCTTCGGAGTACGGCAACCGCTCCCAGTTGTAATGCGTCTTGATAACTCTCTTTTTCTCCGGGGATCTCTCCCAGTCGGACGCATCCTTCAACGGAATTGCATACCGGCGCATGAATCCGGGCATGACTTCCGTATCCGGCCAGGGAACCACACTGTGAAGATGGTCGTATTCTGCATTCCCGTGGTAAATGAGCTGGTGGGCAATCTGCATCATCCAATTGGTGCCACTCTTGGCATATGTCATCACGAAGACGTCCTGCTTGCCCGGAACATAGTTTTGGAAGGAGTTTTTCTTTGCGAGTTGTCGCTCCCGGAGCTCATTTAAAATTCCCAGCATGCGCTCTGCGCATCCCAGCGTTTCGAGTGTCCAGATGACTGGTCTTGCAATTCCATAAATCCAGAGGCCTGTTGCCCATTGAAGAGCAACCGGCGAAGGGCGCCGGATATAAGTGGGGCTTGAAGCAGTTCCGAGATCCATTGTCACGCTGATAGGATACTCAACCAGATGATGCAGGCCGAATTAAATGAAGCGAGGAGGCTGGCGGTCGCTGCCGGCGCGATCCTGCTCGAGCATTATTCCGCGTCGCCGTCGGTGGACTGGAAGGCCCCGGGCGATCCTGTCACTGCAGCGGATCGCGCGGCCAGCGCATTCATTGTAGAGAATCTCGAACGCCTGTTTCCCGGTGATGCGATTCTCTCCGAAGAGGAGCCTGATGATCTGAAGCGGCTTGAGCATTCGCGAGTCTGGATGGTGGACCCAATGGACGGTACTCGTGAATTCATCGCACAACGGGGTGAATTTGCCGTAATGATCGGTCTGGTTGTGGATGGTGTTCCGGCAGCCGGCGTAGTTTACGGGCCGACCACAGATAAGCTCTACTATGGCGGACGCGGAGCAGGGGCGTTCATGACCTGCAACGGCACGACTATCCCGCTTCAGGTGTCGAGCGAAAACATCGCGTCGCGGATGACGATCGCGGTTAGCCGGT